>NZ_JAFMNJ010000001.1:6152-143887 GCF_017859255.1 Vulcanococcus sp. DEBay_Sum29NL08_54 | reverse complement strand
GAGCGGCTCTCCGTCACCGTTGACTCCGGAGCGGCTGTCGCTCCGCTGTCTGATTCCACGTTCCGCCCCTGCACCGTGATCACTGGCGCCTCCAGTGGCATTGGTGCAGCGTTGGCTCGATCCTTCGCGCAGCACTCAGAGGTGTTGGTGCTGGTGGCGCGTCGTCAGGACCGTCTGGACGAGCTGGCTGCCGAGCTGGCGCAATCCGCCGCTGCGAGGGTTGTAGCGGTGGCGTTGGATCTCAATCAACCGCAGGCCGTCGATCAGTTGTTGGGGCGACTAGCGGCGAATGGACTCTGGGTCGAGACGTTGGTCAATAACGCGGGCTTTGGGCTGCGGGGAAGCTTCGAGGCGTCCTCTTGGATGCAGCTGGAGTCGATGCTGCGGTTGATGGTGGAGGTCCCGACGGAGCTCACGCGGCTGGTGTTGCCAGAGATGCAGCGGCGTCAGCAGGGAACGATCCTGAACATCGCCTCTCTGGCGGGCCTGATTCCGGGACTGCCCGGCAGCACGCTCTACAGCGCCGTGAAGGCCTACCTGATCCGCTTGTCCCAGTCCCTCGCGGCTGAGAACAGTGGCTCTGGGATTCGGGTCATGGCCCTCTGTCCGGGCTACGTCCACACCGAATTCCACGCCGTCCTGGGGGTCGAGCAACGCATGCAGCGTCTGCCGGGGGTGTTCTGGATGTCCGTTGATCAGCTGGTGCGCTGGACCGAGCGCGCCCTCCAGGGCCGCCAGGTCGTTGTGGTCCCCGGACGCTTGAATCGTCTGATCGCGGCCTTGGCCCACTACCTGCCGCTGCCCTGGGCTAACACCCTCAGCGCGGCCTTCTCGCGCCGATTTCGGAGCAGGCCTTGAGCATCACGGAGATTGGGATGCAACTGGGGCTGCTGGCGGTGGCCCTGCTCTCCAATGCCCTCTCGGCGTTGGCTGGAGGCGGGGCTGGACTGGTTCAGCTGCCCGCCTTGATCCTGATGGGCCTTCCCTTCCCAGTGGCCTTGGCGACCCATAAGGTCGCCAGCGTCTCCCTGGGGGTTGGCGCCAGCCTGCGCCATGCGCAAGAGAGCAGCCTGAATGCACGGCTCTCGGCGTTGATCCTGCTCAGTGGACTCCCAGGGGTCTGGCTCGGGGCCCGCACGGTTCTGGCGCTACCGCCCCAACTCTCCACTCTTCTCTTGGGTCTTCTGACCATCGCCCTAGGGGTGTATTCAGCCTGTCGCCCTCAGCTCGGTGCTTCCTCTGGCGGCCAGAGCTGGACAACAGAGCGATTGGCCCTAGGGGCATTGGTGCTCTTCGCCATTGGCTTCCTGAATGGCTCCTTGACCTCGGGGACGGGCCTGTTCGTCACCCTCTGGCTGGTGCGCTGGTTCGGACTGGACTACGGCAAGGCCGTCGCCCATACGCTGATCTTGGTCGGCCTGTTTTGGAATGGGACGGGGGCCCTGACCCTCGGTGTCCAAGGGCAGATTGCCTGGAGTTGGTTGCCGATGCTGCTGATCGGCTCACTGGCTGGTGGCTATTTGGGGGCCCATGTCGGCCTTCGTCAAGGGGCAGCGCTGGTGAAGCGTGCCTTTGAACTGCTCTGCCTGGTGATGGGGTGCTCGCTGCTGCTGAAGGCACTGGGCTGAACTCAGCTCAGCCGCCGAGGGCGGTGAACAGGCCGACGCTGAAGCTGGTCAGACTGACGGCGATCAGTGGTCGAGTCCAATCGGGCATGGCCGCATCTCATCTCCCACAACAGTCGCTGAGATCCACTGGCCTGTCGGTGTGACTCGCTACCTGCTGCCCTGCGCTTTGCTTCGTCGATGACCTCCCCTGGGCTCCAGCTCATTGATCAAGACCTTTTTGATGCGGTGGCTCTACGGGCGCGAGCCAGTGAGCGCCTGCGGATGAACTTCAACCTGCATCAGGAAAGCGATCTGGTGCAGCGCTTCTTGAATGTCATGCAGCCCGGTACCTACGTCCGGCCCCATCGCCATTGCCGCCCAGGTACGGGGGAGGGGTTTGAGTGTTTTGTGGTGCTTCAGGGCTCGATCGGGGTGCTGTTGTTCGATGCCAACGGAACATGCCTGCGTCAGGAGCGACTCGATGCAGCAGGTCCCGTTCGCGGCCTTCAGCTCGACGAGGGCCTCTTTCACTCGCTCGTGGCCCTCGCCCCCGATTCGGTGATTTTTGAACTGAAGCAAGGTCCTTATCAACCGCTCGCCGATAAGGACTTTTTGGCTGGGTTTCCCCAGGAAGGCGAGCTTGAATCCGGTCAGCAGGAGCTGGAGTGGAGGCGTTCGTTTGATGTCTGAACTGGCTGCCTTTTTGCAGTGGAATACCCCCAACCTTCTGGCCGATGAGATCCGCGACGCCAGCTGCCATTGGTTGCTGCTGAAGGGGCTGGGGCTCGACCCGGGACCAGGTCGGCCCAGCGCCGATCTCCAATCCTTGGTCCTGCCGATGGAGGAATGGCAGCTGTCGATCACCACGGCGGCTTTTTACAGCGCGCCCGAGCAACACGAGCCCAATCCCATCCAGTTCCGCATTCCCCTCACGGCGGCGAACACCTTGGTCTTCGCCCTGTTCTCAGGGCAAACCACTCCGCTGGATCCGGCCGAGTGGTCCTTCTGGTTGGTGCCCGTCAGCAAGTTGCATCCCGAGCGCCAAACGATGGGTCTCAATCCCTTGATGCGCGCCTTTGGCGAGGGACTGACCTACGGCGCATTGCTCGAGCAGCTGAAACCGAGCCGGGCCGTGTTCCGCATCGTTCTGGATGAGGAGTCCGCCAATCCATCGACCAGCGATCCGCTCGCTGGTCAGGAATTCGAGAGCTATGACGCGGCCTACGACGTCCTTGAGCGCTACTACGCCGATGTCTGTTGTTCCGATGAGCGCAGCTACTACCGCATCGAAGAGCTCTCCTCGGTTTGATAGCGGCTCAGTGCTTCGCGGGTCGACTCAGCGAGGGGCCGCGTTTGCTTCAGTTTTGGGCTGAAGGCCCCGCCGGATAGCAAGGCGTTAGGGCAGAAGAGAGCGAGATCCTGACCCTCCATCAGCTCCAGGGCCGGGAGTGGCGTCTCGAGGCGGGCACGAAAGACATGTCTGATCTTTCCCGGTTGGCTTGAGACATACCAAAGATCCGGCGTGCCGATCTCCAGTCGAATTTCCTCCCAGAGTTCCCGGCGCAGCGCTTCCTCGGGGCCTTCTCCGGGCTCAAGGTGCCCGCCAAAGAGACCCCAGCAGCCGGGAGCGACGATGCCTGCAATGTCATCCCGCAGCTGCAGTAACCAGCTGCCGTTGTGCTCGAGAACGGCCAGAGCCACCTGCACTTGGGTCATGCACGGATGATGGTCAGAGCAACGGGGCCATGCCTGTGTCGAGTTTCCACTGGTTGCAGCGGCTCAGCCTTGCGCTTCTTGCCGCCGCCGCTGTCCCCCTCTGGACAGCGCCGGCACGCGCCATTGAAGAGGTTCTGATTGAGCTTCCCCTGTTGCGCTCCAGCTTCAGCGTCAAGGTCAGCGAACTGAAAAGTCCCAGTGCCCTCATGGCGGGCCGGAGCGACCTGGCGGAATTGGATCGGGCCTCGGACGGAGCGGTGAGTCAGCTGCTGATGCAGGTGCTCCAGCGACCGATTCCGATCTCGATGATTCGTTTAGCCGATGGATCCGTTGGCTCACCTCTGCTCGAGCAAGCATTTTTGGTGGTCTCATCCCTCGGCACGATCGAGGGGCGAGATCCCGATCTGACGGGGCAAACCTTTCGTCAGGCGTTGGATCGGGCGAGGGTGAACGCCACTGGTGGTGAGCCCACCCTGGTCGAATTAATCGAGGCCCTTCCTGGCCAGCGGGTGCGCTTCAACCTCGGCCAGGTCAAAGCAATCCTGGGGCGCATGTTGGCCCAACGCGTCCAGGCCAACAGCTTCTTCGCCCAGACCCCACCTGATCTGCTGCCAACGGCTCCTGCACCGTCGTCATCTCCAGCGGTACGACAACGGCAGGTGCGTCTTGCGGTGCCCCATCGCACACGGCCCTTGGAGGTGGTGCTCGTTGAACCCTCGCAAGGGGGCAATGGGCGATTGGTGTTGATCTCCCATGGCCTCTGGGATAGTCCCAAGAACTTCGCGTCCTGGGGGGCTTTGCTGGCCTCCAGGGGCTACACCGTGGCCCTGCCCCGCCACCCCGGCAGTGATAACAAGGAGCAGGCCCTGATGCTGAAGGGAGCGGTACCTCCCCCGAAGCCCATTGAGCTGGCCCTGCGCTTTCGCGATCTCAGCGCGGTGACAGATGCGGTGGCTGCTGGTCAACTCAGCGGCGTGACTGGGGTCAACGCCAACGCTGTGGTTGTCATTGGTCACTCCTGGGGCGCGACGACGGCGTTGCAGCAGGCGGGTCTGGTGCCCCAGGCGACAACGCTCAAGAAGCGATGCCCGCAAACCAGTGATCCACAGCGCAATCTGAGCTGGACCCTGCAGTGCAGCTGGCTCGATGGCGTGGATCAGGCCGCCCTTCGCGATCCGCGGGTCGTTGCAGCCGTGGCCGTCTCGCCGCCCATGTCACTGCTGTTTTCGGTTCCGCAACTGCGCAACGCCAGTGCACGTCTTCTGGTCGTGAGTGGCACCCATGACTGGGTTGTGCCACCTGACCCCGAGGCAATCACACCGATGCGCCAGGCCGTGCCCTTCGGGCACCAATTGGTTTTGGCGAAAGGGGGCGATCATTTCAATCTGCGCCCCGGTCAGCAGGCCAATGGAGGGGTGCTGGGTCCGCTGCTGCTGGCCTGGGTTGAGGCGGCCTATCAAGCCGGCCCCGCGCTCTCCCCGTCAGCCGGCGCGCCGCCACTGCTTGGCACAGGCCCTTGGGGCCATCCATTGATTCCCCTCAAGGACGTCTCGACCGCGATCCAATCGGACAGCTGAGTCGATCTACCCATCGCCCGTCGCCACTGGCTTCGCTTCGATGGCGCTGAAGCCTCCTCACACAGCCCTGCCTGGGCTGTTTTTTATGCCTCGCTGTTTCGGGGTACGGCTTGGCGCCAGCCCCCCTCCTCCAAAACAGTGATCGGGGTGTCAAAGCAGTCACTGAGGCTTGCGCTCGTCAGCAGTTCCGGGGCAGGACCATCGGCCACGATTTGCCCGCTTTTGATCAGGACAGCCCGCTGGACCTCAGGGATCACGGCCTCCAGTTGATGCGTCACTAGCAGCAACGTGGTTCCTGTCCTGCTGAGTTGCCGCAGGCTGTTGAGGAGTTGGTGCTTGGCCTTGAAGTCCAGGCCATTGATCGGTTCATCGAGGACCAGCACCTCGGGTTGATGAATCAATGCGCGGGCGAGTAGCAAGCGCCGCCGCTGCCCATCCGAGCAATGACCGAAGGCCTGACCACGGAGATCAGCCAATCCAAGCTGCTCGAGCTGGTTCAGTGCTTCTGCCCGTTGCTGCTGTGTTGGGCGTTGGGGACGGCCTAGCCCGACTGAGCCAAAGAGGCCGGAGAGAACAACGTCTTCCGCTGGCACCGTTGGGATGTAGCCGCTCTGCAGGTCACTGGAGACCAGGCCGATGCGTTGCCTCAGATCCCAGAGGTTGACGGTGCTGCTGCCAAACAGCTTCAGCTCAGAGCCCGGCTTCACCACGGGGTAGAGCTGACGATTGATCAACTTGATCAAGGCGCTTTTGCCCGCACCATTGGGTCCCAGCAGCACCGTGGGTTCCCCTGCTTGCAAGCTCAGGGTCAGATCGTTGAACACTCGCCTGGCACCAAGCCAGGCCTCAACGGAGATGGCCTCGAAATAGGGGGTCGCGGTCATGAACATCGGCCACTGCTTCCAGCATCGGCACGGGCCGGCTCTTTAGGGTCAGCCCCATGCAGCCTTTTTTCCTGCTGGAGCCCGGAGATGGCTTGGTGCTCTGCGGGGCCAATGGCCTGGTTTCCCACGTCGACCGCACGGCTCAACAGCGCTTGGGTCACCACTCCCAGGAGTGGTGCGGCCGCGCGATGGGCGAGTGCTGGCCGCAGTTGTCTGATCTCATCGTCCAGGAACACCGGCGTTTAGCTGAGGGGCCGCGGGACCATGTGCTGCCTCTGCCCCATCCAACGGGGGTTGAGCTGGCCACCCGCCTCCGTCTGTTTGCCTGTGACTCTGGCTTTGGCGTTGGCATCCTCAGGCGCCGGGCGCAACGACTCGATGCGGCCCCCGAGGAAACCAACGAAGACGCCTACCGCCGTTTGCTCGAGGGGGTCCTGGACACGGCGCAAGATGCCGTCTTGGTGACCTTGGCTGAACCCTTGGATGCCCCGGGTCCTGTCATCGTTTACGCCAACCAATCGCTACTGGATCAGACTGGGTACGCGCTTCACGAGGTTCTCGGCAAGAGTCCGAGGCTCTTTCAGGGTCTGGAGACTTCGAAGGAGAGCACCTCTGCACTACGGGCGGCGATGGATCAGTGGAAGCCAGCGTCCATGGAGGTCATCAACTACCGCCGCGATCAATCCACCTGTTGGATTGAGCTCAAGGTGGCGCCCCTGGCGGATTCCTCGGGCTGGTACACCCACTGGGTCTCGGTCCAGCGGGACGTCACCGATCGCGTGCTGCTGAAGCGGCAACTTGCCCAAGAGGCCAGGGCGCTGGCTGACAAGCTCGATCGCTGAAGGGGCCCCGGCCGATTGCTGACCTGACACCCTGCAAGCTGAGAGCTGCTTCACGTCTCTTTACAATTGCGGCACAAGCGGTGTTCCGTTGCTCTCGCGCGTTGCCATCGATTTCGTCAGCACGGTCTTTGGCCTACCGCTGCGGCAACTCGCCTTGGCCTGCAGCTTTGCTCCGGCCTACCTGACCATCCCCGCCGTTCGTTGACATCGCCTTGATCGCGGGCATCGTTGCGACAGCGATAGGCCTGGGAGATGCAAAGCCTTCCTTTTCTGGGTGATGAGCGCATCAAGGTCAGCTGCGATCTTCGCCGAGTTCACCTGGCTCGCTTGGATGCCCTGAAGGAACAGTGGGGTCTTCCGTCGCGGGCGGCTGCACTGCAACGTCTTCTCGATCTTTGTTTCCTCGGCGACATCAGCCTCGATCAGTGCCATTAAGTTGCCGGCACTGCAGTCCTCGCCATGGCACCCACAGTCCTCAAGTTCAGTTCCGAGGATTGCGGCACCTGCCATCGGATGAGCCACTACGACGGCAAGGTTGCTGAAGAACTGGGGTGCATCTTTGTCAGCGTGATGTTGCAGGACACCGAGACCTATCGCAGATACAGAAAGGTCCTGCTTGCGCAGTATCCCAACAAGGAAGGAATGGGCTGGCCGACCTACCTCGTGGTGGAAGACCCCGACGGTGAGTTCATGATCCACGGTGAACTCAAAGGCGGGATGCCCAAGGGTGACTTCCGCACCAAACTCGCGGCACTCCTGCCCAATCTTTGAACTTTCTTCCAGGGGATCGCTTGATCCCTACCCGCGGAAACGTTCTATTGGCTTAGACAAGCGGTGCTTGAAGGTGGAGTCGCAGCCGTCACCAGCCTGGATCCATCGGGGCTGCCGGATTGCTCTGATGGATCAAGCCGATCACACCCGTTGCTACGCGATTCAGCACCGAAGCGGTCTGTCCCTCGGGACCTGCACCTCCCTGGATCACGCCCGTGAACGGATTGACCAAGAATTACCGCTGCTGAGGCAGCGCCTGATCGCAGCCGCCTAGTCCATCAGGCGATGCGAAGCTGGTGATCGCGCTATGCAGTGGTGTGCCTCAGTCCGTTCTGCTCTGCGGCTACTACGGCGAACACAACCTTGGCGATGACGCCTTGTTGCAGGCTGTCCTTGGGGAGCTGCCTGAAGCTTGGACGCCTGTCGTCACCGCGTTTGACCAGGACCAGGTGCGGAAGTTGCACGGCGTCGAGACGGTGCAGCGCCGTGACCTCAAGGCCGTTCTTTCCTGTTTGAGAGCCTGCGATGCCCTGGTCTTGGGCGGCGGAAGCCTGCTGCAGGACAGCACCAGTTTTAAAAGCCTGATCTACTACGCCAGCTTGATGACCGCCGCCCGATTCCAGGGCAAGGCGGTGGTGCTCTGGGCCCAGGGACTCGGTCCACTTCAACGCAAGCGAACGCGGGCCCTGGTGCGTCTGCTGCTCCAGATGACGACTGCCGTGAGTTGGCGTGATCCTGAATCGGCGACCTTGGCTCGCCGTCTGGGGTGCGACGGCGAGCACGCTGCGGATGCGGTTTGGATGTTGCCGCAGCAGCAGTGGCTCGGCCGTGGTGGACCAATCGTGGTCTGCTGGCGGCCAACGCCCTTGCTCCAGGGCAGTGATTGGAGTCCTTATCTCCAGGCCCTGGACCAGTTATCCACAGAGGCAGACCGCGAGGTGTTGTGGCTTCCTTTCCATCGCAACCAGGACGCTGATCTGTTGGAGCAATTCCGCCGGGAGGGGTTGATGCCCGAGAGCTTATCGAGGCGCAGTCGCCAACTCAGCGCGAGCCATCCCAGGGAGGCGATGGCCGTGTTTCGCTCCTCTGGTCTGGTTCTGGCGATGCGCCTGCATGCCTTGATTCTGGCGGCCCTCTCCGGTGCTCCGGTCAGCGCCCTGAGCTACGACCCCAAGGTCCAGGCCTGCGCTGATCAACTCCAGTCTGAGGCCTTGGACTTGCGCCAGCGCGGCCGGACTGCTGAGGAGTGCTTGACGCTCTGGCGCAGCAGCTTGGATGGTCCTCCGGCGAGCAGGGTGATCGCCTCGATCCGCTCGACGGTGGAGCTGCATCGACGCATCCTGCGTGCCGCCCTATGTCGCTGATCCTGGATCTGGCGGCTACGAGCTGTCTCTGCTTGCTTGTACTCCTGCTGGCTTTGGAGCTGCAACTGGGCCGTGCCCCAAGGCTGACCAAGACGGATTCGCAGCAGTGCCCCGAAGACTGCGGGTGGCTGCGGATTCTCGTGCCCGCCTACAACGAGCACGACAACATCGAGGGATGCCTTGGGGCGATCGTTGCGGCCTGCCCGCCGGACTGGCCGATCGAACTCGTCGTGATTGATGACGCCTCAAGCGATGACACCCAGGCCTTAGCTGAGCTGTGCCGCACGAGCTGCAGCCGTTCTGATCTCCACTGGCGGATTGTGCAGGCCGGAGCGCGCCCGAGTGGTGAGCGCTGGTCCGGCAAGAATTGGCCAGCAACCATCGGTTCGGAGTTGCCCTGGCCCGATGGGACGGCAGCGCGGCAATGGTTGCTGTTTCTCGATGCCGATGTGCGCCTGCAGCCCGGGGTGATTGAGGCTGCCCTTCAAGAGGCCTGCAGTCAAAGCAGCGATCTGTTGACCCTGGCTCCCCGGCTGCAGTGCAGTTGTCTTGCGGAATGGTTGGTGCAGCCGATTGTGGCCACCCTGTTGGGCTTGGGTTTTCCGATTCGGCGCAGCAACGACCCCAACGATCCAACGGCGTTTGCGGCTGGTCCCTTCATGCTCTTTCGCCATTCCAGCTATCGGGCGATTGGAGGCCATCGCGCTGTTGCCGCTGAGGTGGTCGAAGATCTGGCCCTGGCCCGAGCGGTCAAGCAGGCCGGCCTGAGTCTGCGGTATCTGCTTGGCGTTGATCTTGTCGACCTGCAGATGTATCGCTCCTTGGCAGCGCTGTGGGAAGGCTGGACCAAAAACTGGTTTCTGGGGGTTGATCGCAACTGGTTCAAAGCCGTTGGCAGTGTCGCTGTGGTGTTGCTGCTGTTTGCCGCTCCCTGGTTCAGCGCCGTTGCTCTGTTGCTGCAGGGATGGCTTGGCGGTCCGATTGAGCAAATGGCGATTTGGGCTGTGGGCTGCTCCATCGCCCTGGTCTTGGCGATCCGTCTGTGGAGTGCCTGGCGCTTTGGCACACCGATCAAATTCTGGTGGTTGAGTTGGCTTGGGGCGTTGCTGATTGCGGCCATCGTGCCCGCCAGTATTTGGAAGACGACCACCGGACGTGGTTGGACCTGGCGTGGGCGCCAGCTCGAGGGCTGACGCTTAGGCGCTAATCCTGAATTGCGTAGTGCTGTACACGCCCTGGAGACCAGGGAGTGCGGTTCATTGGGCTATCCCACGGACGCAGCATGTCGTCAGGAACAGCGACCCAAGCTCAGATGTTTGAGCTGATCCCCTACGAGAAGTTCCGCGATACCCCTGCGGTTCGTTTCTTCGATATCACCGTCGACAACTCCAACGCGCGGGATCTGGTCATCCATAGCGGGCCGGCCGTTAGTCCACCGGATGAGCCCAACACGGGCGCCTGGCAGTTCTATCTCCACCCCCATCAAGAGGACAATCTGCTCGCTCTGACCGGGGGCCGCCTGTTCTATCTGGTGAACTTCGGCTGGAATTATCCGTATCACATTGTTCGCCTAGAAACCGGTGGTGACATTCTCCGGATTCCGCCCGGAACCTTCCACCGTTCGATCTCGGATGAGGAGGGATCGGTCGTGCTGAATCAGGCAATCCGTGATCCAGGAGCCAGCGTTGCCCGCGAGTTTCGCGTCTACAACAGTCGACTCATTCCTCGTCTGTTTGCGACCACCTTTCGCTCAGCGCCGTTGCCCAAGTTGCATGGCGTCAGCTGGTAGGCGTTCAACGGGACTGGGCCGAGCAGAGGATTTCGGCCTGGATCTCCCAATTCAGCGTGCTTTGAACCCCCGTCGGCCCTGAAAACGTGCCGCTGACCGCCGCCGTGAGATCTGATTTCGAAGAGGTCACCACGGGGATGTAGCGATCATCCACCGCCCCCTTGCCACTGGCATCGAACCCTCGCCAGCCTGCTCCCTGGAGGTAGACCTCGGTCCAGGCGTGCAGGTCGTAGCGCTCAGGTTTGGGCTCCACAAGGTGATAGCCACTGACAAACCGGGCTGGAAGTCCAACGCTGCGGCAGCACTCGATCATCAGCATGGCGAGATCACGGCAGGAGCCGATCCGCTCCTTCAGTGTCCGGCCCGCAGGCCAAGCGGGGCCTTGATGGCGCTCGGTGTATTTGACGCGGTCCTGAATGATCTCGATCAGCTGCTGCAAAAAGCTCAGGCAGCTGCCATCACTGCCTGTGAGGGCTTCTTGGGCCAGATCGACAGCGGCGGCATCATGTTGACCGTTGGGCAACCAGCCTTGGAGGTTGCTCATGAGATCGGGGTTCAGCCTGCCGATGGCGAGCGGCAGGTTCAACATCGTTTCGTCCAGGCAGGCTTCGATCAGGGGTGGTATGAACGTCTCAACCTCGCTCGTGGCCACCACCTGAAAACAATCGGTTTCCTGGAGAAACCGTGCCCGGGTGATGGTGTCGCCACCTGCTGCCATCAGCTCATAGAGCTGGCTCGGCTCAGGCTCGATGCTCAGTTTGAAATCGATCAGACGCTGAAACCCATGGGGCCTGGGCCGCAGGCAAAAACGATGGGGTCCCAGCAGCACGGGCTGGCTGTAGCGGTAGTCGAAGCGATGAATTAAGCGGGCGCGCATGCCAGGTCTTGACCGGAAGCGGTGGTGGACAGGGAGGTGGAGCTCACGGGGATCACTGTTGTGTCTTCGGGGCTCAGTCCGCCCGGAAGCACGAAGTAGCGAGCGTGAATCAGATTGTGCAGCTGGTTGAGGTCCTGCTGAAGGCCATCAATCGCCTCATGGAGGCCACCTGCGATCAGCGTTTCAATTTTGCTGAAACTCCAGCGGGCCTGCGTCAGACCCACCATGCACTCGAGGTCGTCGGGCGTCCCGGCGGCGGCATCGCGCCCGATCACCTGAAGCGTCTCATGGATCCGCTCGAGGCAGTAGCGCACCGACCTCGGGAAGAGGGGATTGAGCAGCAGGAAGGACGCCACCGCTTCCGGTGAAATCACCCCAACGTTGGATTGCCTGAACATCTGATAAGCGCCAGCACTGCGCAGTAGAGACATCCACTGCAACTCGTCGAGTACCCCGCCGACGTCATCAGGGCTCGGGAGCAAAAGGAAGTACTTCACATCAAGGATGCGAGTGGTCTTATCCGCCCTCTCAATCAGCCGACCGAGTCGGCTGAACTGCCAGGAAAGATCCCGACTGAGGGTGGCATCGGTAATTCCGTAAAACAATTGGCAGCCACGCCGGATCTCCCTGAGCTGCTCTGGGGTTGGCTCCTCCCAAAACCCGTCGTTCTCGACCAGGGTCCAGTAGAGACCATTGAGCTGCTCCCACATCTCACTGGTGATGACGTCCCGGATCTGCCTGGCGTTTTCCCTGGCCAGCGCGATGCAGTTGACGATGCTGTTGGGGTTGGCCTCAGCGCGGATGAGAAATTCAAGAACCTGCTGCTCACCTCCACCGGGGTAGAGCGCATCAAACAGAGAGCGATGACCACTGGCATCGATCAGGGGTTGCCAGGGCTCTGCGCTACCAGGGGGGCAGTCCAGCGCCATGGCAGCACTGACCTCGACAAAGCGCGAGATGTTCTCGGCCCGCTCCACATAGCGGTTGATCCAATAGAGGGAATCCGCGACGCGGCTCAGCATGGGGCGTCCTCCACGATCCAGGTGTCCTTGCAGCCGCCGCCCTGGGAGGAATTCACCACCAGTGATCCCCGCTTGAGGGCCACGCGGGTTAACCCGCCTGGTGTGACCCAGGTGGTTTTGCCCCGCAGGATGTAGGGCCGCAGATCCACATGGCAGGGGTAGAGCTCGCCGTCACTGAGGGAGGGGACGGTGGAGAGCTCCAGGGTGGGTTGGGCAATGAAGTTGCGCGGATTGGCCTCGATCTTCGTGGCGAAGTCTTGGATCTCCTCGTCACTGGCATGGGGTCCGATCAACATCCCATAGCCTCCAGCTTCCGAGACGGCTTTCACCACCAGCTCCCGTAGATGGCTTAGGACATAGGACCGATCTTCAGCTTTAGAGCAGAGGTAGGTGGGGACGTTTTGGATGATGGCTTCCTCCCCGAGGTAGTAGCGCACCATCTCCGGCACATAGGCGTAGATCAGCTTGTCGTCGGCAATTCCAGTTCCAGGAGCGTTGGCAATCGCCACCCGTCCCTGGGCATAGACCTCCATCAGTCCGCGGACCCCCAGCATTGAATCGCTGCGGAAGACGGCGGGATCGAGGAAGTCATCATCAATGCGCCGGTAGATCACATCGACGGTCTCCAATCCACGGGTCGTGCGCATCCAAACCCGTCCGTCTTCACAGGCCAAGTCCCGGCCCTCGACGAGGGGAATGCCCATCTGTTGAGCCAGATAGCTGTGTTCGAAATAGGCGCTGTTGAACACCCCGGGGGTCAGGAGGACGACCCGGGGGGAGTCGGTCCAGGGCGCCAGCTCCCTCAGGGTCTGCAGCAGCTGGGAGGGGTAGCGATCAATCGGCTGGACGATCCGGCCACTAAACAGGCTCGGGAACATCCGTTTCATCACCCTCCTGTTCTCCAGGAAATAGGCGACACCAGAAGGACATCTCAGGTTGTCCTCCAGGACGCGCCAGGTTCCTTCTCCATCACGGATCAGATCAAGCCCGGAGATTTGACACCATTTGCCCAAGGGGGGCTTGAACCCTTGAAGCTCGCGCCTCCACCCCAGGGAACTTTCCACGTGCTCCCGCGGAATAACCCCATCTCGGATGATGCGTTGCTCGCCGTAGATGTCACCCAGAAATTGATCAATCGCCTCTAGGCGCTGGGACAGTCCTCGCTCTAGACGCTCCCACTCCTTCGAGCGAATCAAGCGTGGCAGCGGGTCGAATGGCAGGATCCGTTCCCCCACGCGTCCGCCCGAATCATTCAGCCTGAAGGTGGCCCCGAGTCGCTTCAGTAGGACTCCAGCGGCGGCGTGATTGCGGTTGAGTTTCTCGATCCCGAGTGCACCCAGGGAGTTCACCAGGGGCTTGAGGCCGGAGCGAGGGCCTTCGGCGGCACTGAAGTATTCGTCATATCCCTTCTTTGGCCTGTACTCGGTAAACATTGCTCGAGTGGAATTGGGGCAAGCATGCAGAGCAGTCAGACCCCTTCAGGTTCCTTTCGCTACCAAAGTCCACCCCGGTTCGTGGCCACCCGCATCACCTGTAGTGGTCGCTACGGATGATGAGTTGATGCACCTATGGCAAGGGTTCAATCGCCGAGCCAGCCTCTGCTCGTTGCTCCTGAAGACCCATGGCCCAGGTCCCTGTGCTGGTCGATCCCCAAGGGGGAGTGATCTATCAGCTGCGCTCCAGCGAAGGCGAGCTTTATCAAGTGCGATTTGAGGACAACTGCCTGTTCTGCGACAGCCTCCCTGCAGGTCAAGCCCACCTGAGGCTGCTGGAGCAGCGCGCAGCCTCAGGCCTGTAGCTCATCCAGCCGCTTCAGGATCTCCTGGCTGTGGCCTAGGGGCCGTACCCCTAACCAGCGCTCTTTAAGAACCCCTTCTGGGTCAATCAAAAAGGTGTGACGTTGGGAGAAGGGCGGGATCCAGCTGCCGTAGCGCTTGCTGGTTTCTCCTCCGGGATCAGAGAGCAGCGGGTAGGTCAACGCCTCGCTTCCGCAGAACTCTTTGTGGGAGTCCGTGTCGTCTGCACTGATTCCGACCACTTCCGCATTGCGGGCATGGAACAGCTGCAGATCCCGTTGAAAGCCCTTGGCTTCCAAGGTGCACCCCTCCGTGAAATCTCGGGGATAGAAGTAGAGCACCACCCAGCTCCCTTTGAAATCGCTCAGGCTGCGTACGGCTTCGACGGCCCCCCCCTCGCCTGGAACCACGCCGGAGAGCCCAAAGCCAGGGGCCGGTTGATCGAGATCGGGCAGGGTCCCTCCCATCGAAAAGGCCTGCCGGGGGAGTCCCAGCAGGCCTAAGGCCGCAGCACCAAACGAAACAAGCAGGTTGCGGCGGTTCAACTTGATCCTGGGAGAACTCCCAGGATTGAAGCTCAGATCTTGGCCAGGTTGATGCCCAGCTGCTTGGCGTAGGCGCCCAGGCCCTTCTTTTGAATGGTCTTCAGGGCACGGGTGGAGACCCGCAGTTTCACGTAACGGTTGCCTTCAGCCCACCACAGACGGCGCTCTTGCAGGTTCACCTGCTGGAGCTTCTTCGTGCGGATGTGCGAGTGGGAGACGGCCATGCCGTTGTTGGCGCGCTTGCCGGTGAGTTGGCAGACCCGGGACATGACCGATCTTCTAAAAACACAACTTCGGGCAAATTGCCCAAGCGCCCACCATAGCAAGTCGGGTCACACCCCAGAACCCAAGGCCTCAGTGCAGTTGTGCAGGTGCAAGGTTTGCGTCGGGAAGGCGAACTCAATGCCCTCCTGGGCGAAGCGTTGGACGATCGCCAGGTTGATCCGTTGCTGGGCTTCCATCGCCTGGACGTAGTCGTTCGAAGGAACGAAATAGACCAACTCAAAATCAAGGCTGCTGCTGTTGAAGGCCACGAAATGGGCCCGGTCAAAGCGGGCATCGCCCCCCTGCTCAACGATCGCTTTCAACAGGCCAGGGATCCGTTCCAGTACGGCGTGGCTGGTGTCGTAGGTCACCCCCAGCCGATAGATCAGCCGCCGCTCTTGCATCTCCCCATAGTTCGCCACCACTGAGCTGGTCAGGGCGCTGTTGCTCATGACGATCGCTTCGCCGTTGATGCTGCGCAGACGGGTCGAACGCACCCCCACCCTCTCCACCGTTCCCCAGACCTCTCCGACTTGGATGAATTGACCGGGTTGGAAGGGCTTGTCAAGAAGGATGGTGATGTATTCGAAGAATTCAGAGACCGGCTGCTTTAAGGCCAAGCCTGCCCCGATGCCACCGGCGCTCAGCAGAGCCCAGATCGCAGCCATCTGGACACCGATGTTCTGCAGATAGAGGACAGCGCCGACGCACCAGACCAACGCCCGCAACATCGGCGCGAGGGCGCGGAGCATGTTGCCGACCGCTGGATCTCCGCTGTGGGCCGCGGAGCGTTGCAGCAACCGCAGGCTGATGCGGTTGACCAGCCGCACCAGGAACACCACCAGGATGAGTTTCGAGATGGTGAAGACCACCCGATCCGCCTCGGGAGAGGTCGGCAGCAGCCACCAGGCCCAACTGGCGCTGATGACCCAGCCAAGGATTGGGATCGTGTCCGTGATGACCTGAACGATGAAGTCATCGGTTTCGCTTCGCGTTCGCCGTGTCAGACGACCGAAGAAGATCCCAAAGATCCTTGCTGCCAGAAGGGACAGCAACCCACCGCCGAGTAGGGCCGCCACTGCAGGCGCAGTACTCCAGAGCGAGGTCATCGGTAGAGGCGAGGTTTGAGCTGTTTCCACTGTCTCGTGCTGCGTCAAGCCCCTGACAGATCCGCTGGAAGCCCGTAAGAGTGGGGAAACCCTTTTGCCTGTGTCTGAGTCCTATCTGTTAGCTCTCGACCAGGGCACCAGCAGTTCTCGCGCCGTTCTGGTGTCCTCCAACGGCGAGTCGGTGGCCTCGGCCCAGGTGCCGCTTGCCATCCACTACCCGGATGATGGTTGGGTCGAGCAGGACGCCTCCGCGATCTGGCAGAGCCAGCTGGAGGCGATGGCCCTACTGGAGCAGCGCCTCAGTCCAGGGCAACGGGCAGCAGTCAGGGCCTGCGGCATCACCAATCAGCGCGAAACCACCACCCTCTGGCGACGCAGCACCGGCGAACCCTTCGGCCCGTCCCTGGTCTGGCAGGACCGTCGGACCGCATCGATCTGCGGAGATTGGAAGCGCCAGGCGGCGGCGGATCAGTGGCAGCGCCAGACGGGACTTGTTCTGGATCCTTATTTCAGCGCCAGCAAGATCGCTTGGATGCTGCAGGCCTATCCCGAGGCCCGGCAGGCCCTGGCTGGCGATGACCTCTGTTTTGGCACTGTCGATAGCTGGTTGCTCTGGCAGCTGACCCGCGGAGCGCAGCACGCCACAGACATCAGCAATGCCAGTCGCACGCTGCTGCTGGACCTGGAGCAGCTCTGTTGGCTGCCGGAGGCGGTTGAACGCGTTGGTCTGAGCCTGAAGGCGTTGCCCGACTTACGACCCACCCGCAGCTCGTTTGGGGTGATCGCTGAGGGCCTTCCCTTTGCCGGTGTGCCGATCACGGCGATGCTCGGTGATCAACAGGCCGCCAGCTATGGCCAGTTCTGCAGGCAACCCGGCCAGGCCAAGTGCACCTACGGAACCGGTGCCTTTCTGGTCGTGAATTGCGGGCAGCAACCTCAGCGCGCCGCTGGTGGCCTGCTGAGCACCGTGGGTTGGAGCAACGCCGACGGCAGCACGACCTACTGCATTGAAGGCAGCTTGTTCAATGCAGGAACGGTCATCCAGTGGCTGCGCGATGGCCTCGGGATCATTCGTGAGTCCGCCGAGGTCGACGGGTTGGCCTCCAAGGTGGCCAGTGCGGGCGAGCTGATGCTCGTGCCGGCCTTCACCGGCTGGGGCTCTCCCCATTGGGACCCCAATGCCAGAGGGTTGTTGATCGGCATGACCCGTGACACCGGTGCACCGCAGATTGCCCGGGCTGCCCTCGAGGGGATTGCCTTAGCCGTCACCGGACTGCTGCGCGGTGCGGCCGAGGCCCTTGGCGCTCCCCTGCGCACCATCGCCGTTGATGGCGGGGCGGCGGCCTCCGCTGTCTTGCTTCAGGCCCAGGCCGACAGCGCCGGCGTTGAGGTGGTGCGTCCGGCCAATTTGGAGTCCACCGCCTTGGGCGTTGCCCTGATGGCCGGTGAGGCCGTTGGAGTGGTCGACGATCTCGAGGCCATTGCCAGCTCGGTGAGGGCTTCCTCGACCCAGGTGAGCCCTCAGCAAACGGAGGCGCAACGGGAGCGCTGGTTACGCCGCTGGGACCAGGCGGTTGAACGTTGTTTGGAGTGGCATGGCGATGCAACCGTTTGATCTGTTGATCATTGGTGGGGGGAGCAGTGGAGCCTCCCTGGCCTACGAGGCCGTTCGCCGCGGATTGCGGGTGGCGTTACTGGAGGCGGGTGATCCAGGCCAGGGCACCAGTTCCCGGAGCACGAAGTTGCTCCATGGCGGCGTTCGCTACCTGGAGCTGGCCTTCAAGCAGCTCGATGCCGCCCAACTGAAATTGGTGCGGGAGGCCCTGGCGGAGCGCCAGTACTGGATTGATCAGGCTCCTTTTTTGGCCCAACCTCTGCGTATTGCCCTACCGACCCAGGGGCCCATTGAGCAGGCCTATTACCGGATGGGGCTGGGGATGTATGACCTCCTCGCGGGAGCGGCCGGCCTCGAACCCAGTCGTGGCATCAACCGCCAGCAACTGCAACGCTCCCTGCCAGGCCTGGACCCCAATCGCCATGGCGCCGTTCTCTACAGCGATGGTCAATTTGATGATGCGCGCCTGAATCTGTTGCTCTTGCTCACGGCTGAGGCGGCCGGAGCCGTGGTTCAGCGGGATTGCACGGTCGTTGGTTTCGAGCAGGAGCAGGGCCAGCTCACGGGTGTCACAGCGCGTCAGGCCGATGGTGCGCTGAACCACTGGTCAGCCCGCTGTGTGGTCAATGCCACAGGCATCCAGGCCGACAGCTTGAGGCTGCTGGCCGACCCGCAGTGCAGTCCACGCCTTCTGGTCAGCCGGGGGGTGCACCTTGTGCTCAGCGAGCCGTTGTGTTCAGAGGGCGTCGGCCTGCTGATCCCTAAAACCAGCGATGGCCGCGTGATGTTCGTGCTCCCCTTCCAAGGCAGAACACTGGTTGGGACCACCGATTCACCTTGTCCAGTCGATGAAGCCACCTCCGTCTCCGATGCGGAGGAGGCGTTCCTGTTGGATCACCTACGCCAGTGGTTCCCAGGGCAACCCAGCTTCTCGGTGTCCAGCCGCTGGGCCGGCGGTCGCCCTCTGATTCAGCCGGACTCTGAGCGCGGCAGCAGCAAGGTGGTTCGCGAGCACGAAGTCGAACAGCTCGACTGTGGGCTGATCAGCTTGCTTGGGGGCAAGTGGACCACCTGCCGGGTGTTGGCGGTCGATGCCCTCAAGGCCATCGCCCAACAGTTGAATCGAACCCTCCCGGCCCCTGAGCCCCTGCCCCTGCTTGGAGCCGCTCAGTCCCCCGAGCAAACCGACGCTGAGCTCGCCCAGCTCGCTCAGCACTTAAAGGGCCTACTGCCGGACGGCGAACTCCAGGCCCGGCAAATTGACCACCTCATCTCCAGTTATGGCCTTCGAGCAGAGGCGGTCCTGAACGAGGCCATGGAGCCGTCTGAGCGGAAACCGCTCAGCAGCGTGGTTCCCGTTTGCCTGGCGGAGTGGCGCTACAACATCCGCTTGGAGTGGGCCCGCTCGGCAGATGATCTGTTGCAGCGGCGCAGTCGCATTGGCTTTTTGGATCAGGCGGAAGCGGAGCGGCTGACTCCAGCGGCCGAGTCGCTGTTGCTCGCCAGTTCCATGTCGCCGATCAGCCACCAGCCAAAGCCATAGGCCTGGAGGTAGATAAACCATTCGGAGCTGGCCTCTGGGAATTCACAGCCCCAGAGCAGCTCCCGAATCCGCTCTCCTTCCCATCGGCTCAGATCGATTTCGGTGGATGCGCCTGTACCACTGAGATTGACCGCAACGAGCACGGTCATGGCTTCGCAGCGGCGAATGAAGCTGACGACGCTCGGGTGATGGCTCGGCAGGGGTTCAAAGTCGCCGTGCTTCAGGGCAGGCAGCAGTTTTCGGCTGACCAGCATGTGCCGATGCCAGTTCAAAAGCGACCCCTTTAGAGACTTTTGAACTTCAACATTGATCACGCGGTAGTCGTATCCAGGTGCGGTGATGGGCGGCAGCACCAGCAGGGGATCTGGAGCACTGGAAAAACCGCCATTGCGATCCGGGCTCCAGGCCATGGGCGTTCGGTTGGGGTCACGGTCCCTCAGTCCCGGCCAATCCCCCATCCCGAGTTCATCTCCGTAATAGACGCAGGGCATGCCCGGCAAGCTGTAAAGCAGGGCATGAAGGGCCATGTTGGGTCTGGGATCTCCGTTTAAGAGCGGTGCCAGTCGTCGATTGATTCCCCAGTTCAGCCAATGGCCATGGGCAGCAGGCAGACCATGACGCACCCAGTGAATGACCTCGTCAGGCACCAGGTGGCCATCGCCCAGCCAGAGCTCATCGTGATTTCGCAGCGGTAGAGCCCAACTGCGGCCGCAGTCCAGGCTGCTGATCTCCTGAAGGAAGCGATTCAGGGCCTTGGTCTCCCCATGGGCGACCGAGGCGAAGAGATGGGCCGTCAAGGCAAAGTTGAAGGCCGCGTGCAGCTCTCCATCCTCCAGGTAGGGCATGGCTTCTTTGACCGGCTGAATCGCTTCTGCCAGGAGCAGAACGTCTCGACCGGGGTTGGCCTCGCAAAAGGCATCGACGCGCTGACGCAGGGTCTTCAAGAAGGCATGGGTTTCCGGTAGTCCTTCACACCGGGTCCCCTCGCGCTCAAACAAAAACGGAATGGCGTCGAGGCGAAATCCATCAATGCCGCGTGCCAACCAGAAATCAACGACCTGGAGTACCGCCTCCTGGACGGCTGGGTTGTCGTAGTTGAGATCAGGTTGGTGATGCAGAAAGCGATGCAGGTAGTACTGCTGCGCTATCGGATCCCAGGACCAATTGGAGTCCTCGAAGTGTCGAAAGAGGACTGGGGCATCGCTATAGCCGTCCGGGTCATCCCTCCAGACATAAAAGTCACGGTCTGGACTGCCCCGCTCCGCAAAGCGGGCCCGTTGAAACCAGGGATGCAACTGACTGGTGTGGTTCAACACCAGGTCGATCACCACCCGGATCCCATGGGCATGGGCCGCTTCGATCAGGCGGTGAAAGGCATCGAGATCCCCGAGCTCCGGGTGGATGTCGGTGAAGTCTGTGATGTCGTAGCCACCGTCCCTGAGCGGCGAGGGATAGATCGGGGTCATCCAGATCGCATCCACCCCGAGCCAACGCAGATAGCCCAGACGCTTGGTTAGGCCCCCGAAATCACCGATGCCATCCCCATCGGAATCGCTGTAGCAACGGGGGATCAGCTGGTAGATCACCGCTCCATCCCACCAGGGATGTTGTCCCGGAGCTGGAGGCCAGGTTTGTGTCCTGCTGGCCCCCTCTGGCATCGGAACAAACGGCGACTACCTCCTTGGATAGGCCGTTCTGCTGCCGCTGTCAGCCCAACGTTTTAAAAGACGTTGTCTGCCAAATCAACAAACCACTCCACATAGGCCTCTGGCCCCCCCGGAACAAGCACATCCAGCCGCAAGGGATCCTCCGGATCACTCAGACCTTTGAGCTCTGGATCTTGGAGGCTGGGGCGATCCAGTTCCCCTCCACTGCTGTCGATCAAGACCACTCGATTAGGGGTTTCAAAGGTCTGTCCGATCTGCTGCAACAACGTCAAAAAGCCACGGTCGCTGCCCCCACGGCGCCAACCGGCTTGGTCGCCCTCCACGACCCATTCAGACGTGATCGTGTCGGCAATGCCGATCAACGTGGGCATGCTTTCTGGGGCGATGCAGTCCTCTGCCAACGCCAGCAGCCCCTCCGCTGTTCTTGGGGCGGAGCGCACGTTGAAGTCCGCGCCGAGGGGAGCTTTGCCCGTGGTCCGTTCGATGTGCTGGTTGAGGAGCACCAAGAGGCCCGCTTCCTTGACAGCGCCGCGGAGCATGAATTGGAAGTCGCTGGTCCCGCGGTGCTCAGGGCTGGCCCACTTCAGTTGTTCTTGTCCCTTGTGCTGGCCCAGGTTGGGTGCCAGGTGCACGAAAAACGAATCGGCCAGCCCCTGCTCCTGCGCTTGCTTCTCGATGTTCTGGAGCAATCCGAGGCTGAGCCGCTGTAGCCGACGTTGTTCTTCGACTTCCGGGCACAGGCCAGCAAAAAGAACATTGAGGTTCAGTGTTGGCGAGAGTTCGTTATCCAGCACGGCGGCCTGGGCAAGACGCTCCTGTTCTTCCGCTTGAGCATCCGGAGCGATCTGGCGAATGATCTCCCCCACCCCTCGGCTGAGCAGCGTGGGGACGGCCTTCAGAAACTGGAGTTCCGCTGGCGTGACTCCCGGATGGCTGATCAAGCCATGGCGGGTTTGGGATTGCACCCCGCCCGCCGCCAAGCCTGGAAGATACAAACCCTCAGCGGCCGGATCTCGTCCTGGCGCTAGGGCGCTTTCAACGAGTCGATTCACGCCGCGGGTGCTGCTGTGCTCGCCGTTGGTGAGGACGCGAAATCGATGCCCCAGCTTGGCGACTGCCTGGATGTACGCCACCGGTAGGACCCGGGTTAACGGATCGCGCACCAGCGGCATACAGACACCGTCGAGATCCTGAACGATCAGGACGTTCGGGTCGGCGCTGATCTGCTGCTTCAGTTCGATCAGGGAGAGACGCGCCATCGGTTCCTCGTCGAACGGGTTCCACCCTCCCATGGGTCCCCCTGGCCCGTAAGGATGGGGGAAGGCCCCGATGTGATCTTGCAGAACGGTTTTTTCGAATCCAACCTGGACCCTGAACGGATCCGCCGCCGCCTGCTGGCACTGGAGGAGGGAAAGGTCGGCTTCTACAGCGTTGGCTTGTATCCCGCTTCGCTGGCCTACAACTGCGCGATGCAAACCGATGGCTCGCGGTTGCTTCTGGCCGCGCGTCCCGGCCGTCAAATTCTCGGAGCCTTCAAGAGCGAGGAGCTCTCAGGGATGGACCCGGAGCACCGCGCCACCATGGAGCGGATGGGCACCCACGGGCAGGCCGGCCAGCTGAAGCCCAACGACCTGGGCTATTTGCTCCAGAACTGTGAATTAGTCGTTCTCAGCGCCAACAGCAACCACATCGAGGAGGACCTCCAGGAGGCCCTCAGGCTGCGCGAAGAGTTGGGGCGGGAGCATGTTGTCCTGGCCTGTCTTGCCGGTTCGTTCACCCACGATCCGATCTCCAATGAGGCCTATGTGCTGTGCCAGAAAGCACCCAACTTGGCCTTCTTCACCGGCTTCCATCGCCATGGAGCCCTGCGCAATCCCCTGGATAGCTTCACGGCAAATTTCTGCCATCCCAATGCCCTGACGGCCCTGCTGGGGGCGCGACTACTGGATCGCCTTTCCCCCAACCTTCAGGTTTCTGCTGGGGTGCACAACATCGAAGGGCAATACATCAAGGCCGCAAAAAACATGGCCTCGATTTTTGCGGGCTTTGGTTACACCTTCCACAGGGACAACCCAGGCGTTCTTCCGACCCTCTTGACCCTGCTGCTGGAGCAGTGTCTCGATCAAGCGGCCACCGTCTCGATGGCGCGAACCGACCGACAACGGCTCTACCACCGCCAGCCGATTGCCCTGACGGAATTGGGTTATGGCGTCCAGAGGATTGAGGCCGCCCTAGTGCGCGATGGTGACATGGAGAAGGTCCGCGATCACACGTTCTCGCAGTTGACGGCGATGGTTGCCGATGTGCGCGGCAGCATGATGCTGCCCACCGCCGGCAGTCCGACGCGCAATTTCCAGGCGGGGGCCGTGCTCGCGAATCGCATGCGTGAGTACGGTCGCTGCCCGGCGAATCTCGAAGAATTCGAGTCCTGGTGCGAAGACGCGGGGTTGTCCAAAGGGGGACTCGAGGGCCTGCGCTCCCTGCGCTACTGGCCCCAGATCGTCCGCCAGTACGGCATTCCGTTGCATGACGCCTCGCTGATCAACCTGCTCTACATGGCCATCTTTGGCCGGCAAAACTCCAAACAATCGGCCTTCTCGGTGATGACCGAGAGCCGTGAACTCAGCAACTACTGCCAAGAGTCTGTGCGTCCCACCCACAGCAGGCGCTATGCGGAGGCGCTTCAAAATCTCGACAACTCAGCGGCAATGGATGTCGTGGTGAGTGCAGTTGTCGCGGACTTGGCTCGCCGTTCGGGCGGTGGCGACAGCTTTGTGGACGATGAGTCCGCCAGCGCTGATGACATCCCTGCTTATCTGCAGGCCATGAATGTGATCGAAACGGTCTGGGAGGACTAGTTCCGATCAGCGGATTCGGCGGCCAGTGGCCTGCTCGAAGTGGAGTTCATGTTCCCGCCTCCAGCGCAGCTGAAGGGGCCGATCGTTGGCTTGCGCCAGCTTTGCGCTGACGCTTTGGGCATCGGAGAGCACCTTCACACTGGTGTCCCGCACTCTCCAGTGGCTGATGACGCGATCGCCAAGCCACTCCAAATGCTGCCGTTGCGCCTCCACGGCGACCTCCTGTTCGTCCTGTGGGGCCCCGGCCTCAGCCAGCGCTAAATGCTCGGGCCGCAGACCGACGAGTTCACCGGGGTGAAGCGGCAAGAGGTTGATCGAAGGGCTCCCCAGAAAACTGGCGACGAATTGGTTCTCTGGATCTTGGTAGAGCTCTGTGGCTGATCCCACCTGCTGCAGATCCCCCGCCTTCAGAACCGCGATGCGGTCCGCCAGGCCCATCGCTTCGTGTTGGTCATGGGTGACGTACACCACCGGCGCTCCAGTGCTGTGCAAGATCCCGCGCAGTTCGCCGCGCAGCTCTTCCCTGAGCTGGGCATCGAGGTTGCTCATGGGCTCGTCCAGCAGAAACAGGGCGGGCTTGCGTAGGAGCGCCCGAGCGAGGGCAACCCGCTGGCGCTGTCCTCCGGAGAGTTCGGCTGGCTTTCGATCCCGGCAGCCATCGAGTTGGAGCAGGGCCAAGACCCGCTGGACCTCTCCGTCGATCTCCGCACGGGGAACTCGCCTGAGTTCCAGTCCCAGGCTGAGGTTTTTAGCCACGCTGAGGTGGGGATAGAGGGCGTAGCTCTGGAACACCATCGCCACGTTCCGCTGAGCCGGTGGAAGGGCTGTGATGGTCTCTCCAGCCAGTTCAATCCTGCCGCTGCTGACCTGATCGAGGCCTGCGATACAACGCAGGGTGGTGCTTTTGCCGCAACCACTGGGCCCCAGCAGAGCCAGAATTTCCCCGGGAGCCACCTCCAGGTTGAGGTTCTGCAGCAGGGTCTGCTGTCCCACCCTGCGAGAGAGCTGGTTGAGAACAAGACCTGTGCGAGCAGAGCTGGAGGCGGTCATCAAGCGGTGAAGCGATCGTGATTGGTCAGGGCTAGCCCTTGATGGCCCCTTGGGTGAGGCCACTGATGATCTGCCGTTGGAACAGCAACATGATCAGCAGCAATGGCGCGCTACCTAGAACGGTGGCGGCGGCAAAGGCTCCATAGGGAACGGTGAAAATCGAGGAGCCGGCGATACGCGCAATCGCTGGGGCGAGGGTGAGCAGGTCGGACTGACTCAACCAGGTCAGGGCGATCGGATACTCGTTCCAGCAGAAGATGAAGATCAACAGTGCTGCCGAGGAGATGGCCGGAGCCATCAGGGGCAGAAGCACCCAGCGCAGGCGCTGCCAAAGGTTCATGCCCTCCATCAGGGCCGCCTCCTCTAACTCCACGGGGATATCGCGGAAAGCGGCCTGCAGCAGAAGGATGGCCAGCGGCAAACAAAGGCCGGCATAGGGAAGGCTCAGGGCCAGAAGGTTGTTCGCCAGATGAAAGTCGCGCGCCACCTGCAGTAGGGCTAAAAACAGCAGTACCGCGGGGAAGGCAGCGGCAGCCGCCACCAAGACGCTGATATTGCGAGCCCGGTGGGCCTGCATCCGGCTGAGGGCGTAGGCGCAGGGGATGGCCAAGAGCAGGGTCAACAACGTGCTGCTGAAGCCGACGATCGCGCTGTTGAGCAGATAGGTCAGAAACGGTGGATTTCCGTTGAGGAGCTGCTGGTAGTGCGCGAGGGTCCAGCCTCCACCGCCATCCCCGGTTAGGGCTGCGGTGGGCCTGAAGGAGGTGTAGAGCTGCCAGAGCATCGGCCCGAGGCTCCAGACCAGGAGGACCAGGCGTGCCATTAGGGCTCTCCTCCCTTGATCGATAGGCGGCTGCTTGTGAACCACCAGAGACCCGCCAGGCCAGAGCAGAGCACAAGCAGTCCCGCAAAGGCACCCAGCATCACGGTGGCGCTGTAGCCAAAGTCCAGGAAGCGCATCGCATTGAGATAGGCGTAGAGGGCGAGGCTTTCCGTACTGCCTGCGGGGCCACCACCGGTCAGGACTTGCACCAGATCAAAGACCCCCAGCGCCTGGGCCAAGCGGAAGACCAGGGCGATGAGTAGATAGGGGGTCAACAGCGGAATGGTGATCCGCCAGAGGGACTGCCAGGCGGACGCCCCCTCTAATTGCGCCGCCTCATAGAGATCACGCGGAATGTTCTGCAGACCGGCCAATAGAAGTAACGCCACGAACGGAGTGGTCTTCCAGGTGTCAGCCCAGACCGTGGCAATCCAGGTGATGGAGGGGTTGGCCAGAAAGGCGACGGGAGCCACTCCGATCCAATGCAGGGCTTGGTTGATCGGGCCATAGGGATCGTTAAAGATCCAGCGCCAGCCCAGGGCCATAACAGTTGTCGGCAGCGCCCAGGGCAGGAGGCTGATCAGCCGCAAGCTGCTCTTGCCGCGTAGGGGCTGGTTCAGCAGCAGGGCGATGGCGAGCCCCAGGACCATTTCCGTCGTCACGGAGAACCCCGCAAAGCGAAGGGTCTGCCAGGCGTCCTGCCAGAAGCGACTGTCGTTCCAGAGCCGGATCCATTGGGCAGCCCCTGCCGGGATTGGCTTCAACTCGGTCAACACCGTCTGGGTGTGAACGCTCAACCAGAGGTAGTGAGCGATGGGCAGGACGAAGATCAGCGTTAGCGCCGCCAGGGCCGGCAACATCAGCCACAGCTGTTGGCGTGAGCGGAACATTTACTGCACTCCTCCCGTGGAGCGCTCCAGTTGAACGCTGTTGCGCTGCAGGGTCTCCATGGCTGGTGCCGCAGCAATCTCCCCAGCGATCACCGTGTTGACCTCGCGGTAGAGCAGGTCACTGAGCTGGGCGTAGATCGGCGTCACCGGCCTGAGCACCGCAGCAGCCAGGGCTGCCTGCAACTCCGGCAGGACTGGATTGGCGCTGATCAGCTCAGGGTCTTCAAAGACACTCAGGCGCGTCGGCGTATAGCCCCAATTGAGGTTGAGCTCTTTTTGGGCTGCTGTGCTGGTCAAAAACTGCAGGGCCTCAACGGCCGCTTGCTTGTGGTTCGAACCCGAGAGCACGGCCAGCCCCCAGCTGCCCTGGGTCGCCACGTGGGGTTCCCCGGGCAGGCTCACCATGGTGGTGATCCCGACCTTTCCGGCCAGCATTGAGCCCGGCTTGTTCAGTTCGGCCCAGGCATAGGGCCAGTTGCGCATGAAGGCGGCGTCGCCACTTTCAAAGGCCTGAAGTGCTTCTGGCTCGGCCATGTTGGCCACCGAGGGAGGCGTGACCCCGCGATTGACGAGGCTGCGGAGCCATTGGCTGGCTGCAATCGCCTCCGGGCTGTCGAGTGCAGGTGAGCCGTCACGGAGCCAGCGGCCGCCAAAACCACGGAGAACCTCCAGATAGGTGCAGCTCAGTCCCTCGTATTGGCGGCCTTGCCAGACATAGCCCCAGCGCACCCGACCTTCTTGTTGCAGTGAGGCGCTAATGGCCTCCAGCTCGGCGGGTGTTCTGGGAGGTGCGTCCATGAGGTCCGTGCGCCAGAACAGCAGACCCATGTCAGCCACCAGGGGGAAGCGCCAGAGGTGGCCATCAAAGGCATTGCCAAGCTCAGCTCCTGGGGCGAGATCGCTCAGGGCATCGTCTCCGAGCCAGCCATCGAGGGGTTCGAGCCAGCCGGCCTT
This sequence comes from Vulcanococcus sp. DEBay_Sum29NL08_54, assembly GCF_017859255.1. Classification (NCBI taxonomy): domain Bacteria; kingdom Bacillati; phylum Cyanobacteriota; class Cyanophyceae; order Synechococcales; family Synechococcaceae; genus Vulcanococcus; species Vulcanococcus sp. DEBay_Sum29NL08_54. The sequence goes on along the minus strand of NZ_JAFMNJ010000001.1, from coordinate 116,324 downwards.
GGCGTATTTCGGCGTCCAGGTGACGTCCATCAGGAGGACGTCGTAGGGACTGTTGCCAAGCAAGAGGCTGCTGATGGCCAGGTCTGAGACGGCCTCTGTTTCCAGGGGTCCCCGGGTCACCGTCAAGTCAATGTTGGGGTGCTCGCGGTTGAAGGTCTCGACAAGTTCAACCGTGGCATCCGCGAAGGGAGCCGGCATCAGGATCGAAACCGGCTCTTTGCGGGGTTGGGCCCAGAGCACAAGGCTGATGAGCAGGCTGCCCAAGAGACAGCTCAGTCCCACCAGCCAACCTCTCCGTCCCATGGCTGCTACTGAATGGCCTCGAGTTGTTCCTTGGCCCAGTGGTCGACGCTCAGCTGGTCCACCGAGGCGGCCATGGACGCCATCCGCTCCCGTTGCTCCTCGCCCGAGAGGCTGAGCGCCAGGTCGATGGCCTCATCCATGCGTCGATGGGAGTAGGGGTTGGTGAGCACCGCACCCTTCATCACCACCGATGCGCCGGTGAACTCAGAGAGGACCAGGCTTCCGCCCTGGCCCTTGCGTGCCGCGGCATATTCCTTGGCCACCAGGTTCAGACCATCGCGAAGCGGCGTGATCCAGCAGATGTCCGATGCGGCAAACCAGGCCACCATTTCCTCGTAGGGAATGCGTTGGGTGGTCAACCGGATGGGCACCCAATCGATCTTGCTGAAACGACCGTTGATGCGACCGACCGTTTCTTCAATGCCCCGTTGGGTGTCCTCATAGACCTTCATGCCGGTGTTGGCTGCCACACAGGCCAAGACCAAAACCACTTGGCCATGGATGGCCTCGTTGCGCTCCAGCAGGCGTTCAAACGCGCGCAGGAGCTCTTCGTTTCCCTTGGTGTAGTCGACTCGACTGGCCGAGAGAATCAAGGTACGACCACGTTTGGTATTTGTCTCGATCTCCTTGATCAGCGCTTGAACGGACGGTGAATCGCGGACCTCGCGAATCACATCCGGACTGGTGCCGACCGGTGTTGCGACGAGCTTGACGCGGTGGCCGTTGTGCTCCAGCCAGGGGGTTGCATCGGGTTGGGCCAGGGCGCTGCCGCAGGGCATGAAATGGTCGGCAATCGACGCTTTCGGTCCCTTCTTGACCGGCAGCAAGCTGGACGCCGCCCGTGCGAAATTTTCGGCGTAGCGCGGGATATGGAAGCCCACGGCGTCGCAGCAGAGCAGGCTTTCGACGATCTCCTCCCTCCAAGGCAGGATGCTGAAGACATCACTGCTGGGGAAGGGCGTGTGATGGAAAAAGCTGATCTTGACGTCGGGGCGCAGGGCCCGGATGAACCCTGGCGCTAGCCAGAGGTTGTAGTCGTGAATCCAAATGGAAGCCCCAGGGGCCGCTTCATTGCAGGCCGCCTCCGCAAAGCGTTGATTGACCTCCCTGAAGGTCTGCCAGTCCGCGTTATTGACCTCAAAAAAGCTGGGAAAGCTGTGCAGGATCGGCCAGATCGATTCCTTGGATGTGACGTGATAAAAACTGCCGATCTGCTCCTGACGCAGCGGAATCCGCCTGAGCCGAATGGCAATCGGCTCCTCGATCGTCAGCGTTTCATCTTCGGCCCCTGGATCCTCGTTCTCTCGCCAGGCAATCCAGGTGCCTGAGGGATGGGAGCGGAACAGATTGCGGAGGGTTGGGATGATGCCGTTGGGGCTCTTCTGGTCTCGCCACTGCCTGGTTCCGTCCGCTTCGATCACCTCGTCAAAAGGGGAACGGTGATAGACGAGGACGAAGGAGCTCGGCATGCGGAAGCGGCAGGGATCACCTGTCCATCAGGCCGTGCCATTTGCAGGGTCGGCCCTGGGCTGCGAAGGGTTAGCCAGCCCAGACAGGCAATCTCCACCATCCCCTAGAGCCCAAGGGATGTCAAACCCAAGGGCCTCTCAAGAGGGCAGGCGTCCTAGAGACCGCGCTCCATCAGCTGCCCCATCAGATCGCAGCTGCGTTGCTGGAACCCGGCGAGTTCATTGGGCTCGAGTCCGCCGACGGCCAGTCGCGCCATTTCATAGAGATGGCGGCTGAGGTTGTCGGCCAAAGCCTGGCTAGGACTGGAGCCCGCTCCGGTGATGACCGAACCGGCCGAGAGCTTGATCAATCCCTCGACCAGACGGTGCTTGCGGTTGACCAGCAGCACGTGATGGTCTGGCAGACCGGGGAGGCGCTGCTCCATCAAGGCGCCCATGTCATTCATCCGGCGCATCTGCTCAGGCAGAAGAATCAGGGCCGCAGGGGCGTTCTCACCCTTGAGGGCCTGGACCTGGACCGTGACCTTGTCGTTGGAGAGCGCTGCCTTGAAGAGGTCCCTCAACTTCTCTGAGCTGTCCTTGCCCTCGGCGTCGCTGATCTCGTTGTCCTTCTCCTGAAGCGAGTCATCCAGTTCGCTGTCGACCCGCTGGAACTTCAGTTCCTCATGGCGGTATTCCAGCCAGGGAATGAATTGGGTGTCGATGAAGGTGTCGGCTAACAGCACCTCAGCTCCCTGGCTCTTCCAGAGGGCGAGGGCGCCGGCCTGACCGGCCTCATCGGTGCAATAGAGGATGCGCTTGTCGTTGTCGCTGCCAAGGCGTGAGCGGTAGCCCCCCAGGGTCGTGAAGGCCTTACCCCCCTCAGCTGCGATCGGATCAGCGTTGTCTCCCTCGGCCGCAGCGGCGGTGGTGCCAAAGAGAACGAGCTCGGCCACCTGATCGGCGAACTTCTCGTCTTCCATGGCACCGATCTTGATGAAGGGGGCCAGCGATTCCCAGATCTCGGCGTAACGCTTCGGTTCGTCCCGATGGAGTTCCTTCAGGCGGTCACCCACCTTTTTGGCGACGAAGTTGCCGATGGAGCGCACCCGCCTGTCGGTTTGCAGAGCCGATCGGCTGACGTTCAGCGGAATGTCCGGTGAGTCGATGACACCTCGCAGGGGCAGGAGGTAGCGGGGGACGACCTCCTTGATCGAATCGCTGACGAAGACCTGGTTGCAGTAGAGCTTGATCTCGCCCTTTTCCCAATCCGCACGGCCGGTGGATTTGGGGAAATAAAGAATCCCCTGCAGGTTGTAGGGGTAGTCGGTGTTGAGGTGCACCCAGAGCAGGGGGTCCCCCTGGAAGGGGTAGAGATAGCGATAGAGCTCGATGTAGTCCTCATCGCTGAGCTCGCGAGGGCTCTTGCGCCAGGGGGCTTCGCGTTTGTTGACGGTCTCGCCTTCGAGCTGCACCTCCACTGGCATGAAGTCGCAGTAGGTGGTGATCAGCGTCCGGATCCGAGCCGGCTCGATGTATTCCTCCTCTTCCTCCATCAGATGGAGGATCACGTCCGTGCCGGGCTCGGAGCGCTCGGCTGCTTCAAGGCTGAAGTTCGGGGAGCCATCACAGCTCCAGCGAACGGCCTCGGACTCTCCCCGGGCGGAGCGGGTCACCAGCTCCACCTGCTTGGCGACCATGAAGCTGCTGTAGAAGCCCAGTCCGAAGTGGCCAATGATCGCGTCGGACTCTTGCTTGTACTTCTCGAGAAAGTCCTCGGCGCTCGAGAAGGCCACCTGGTTGATGTAGCGCTTGACCTCATCGGCGGTCATGCCGATGCCGTTGTCGGAAATGGTGAGGGTCTTGGCTTCGCGGTCGATGCGGATGCTGATCTTCCCCTCCGCTCCCTCGCTGCAGTCGCCAGCCATGGACGCCATGCGGCGCTTGCTGATGGCATCGACGCCATTGCTGACCAGTTCCCGCAGGAACACCTCGTGGCCGCTGTAGACGGCCTTTTTGATGATCGGAAAGATGTTCTCGGTATGGATCTGGATTTGACCCTGTTCCGCCTGAAGCACCACGGCTCTGATCACAACGTGATCACCAGAATCTCCCTAGCGAGGGGCTGACGCCAAGGGGCAGCGGTGGGCAGGAAACCGACCCCCCTGGATCTGCTGCTCACGACCTCGATGCTCAGCCTCTAGCTTCCGACTCGCGTTACGCCTGAGCTCATGTCCAGTCAGTGGGACAACTTCCTGCGCAACCTGGGCGAGTGGCGAGGGACGTTTTGCGGCTTAGCCGCCGATGGATCGATCGCCGACACGACCCCATCGATTTTGCGGTTGGAGGAAGGAGAGGAGGAGCGTTTAGTGCGCTTCAGCCTGCGCCGCTTTGGCCCGGAGGGTTACGACGGTGTCCCTATCCATGAGATGGCGCAGGACTACCGAAACCTCGGCAAACAGGTCGTGTTTTTCGAGAACGGGACGTTCTGCAAGGGCACGTTGCAGGTGTCCCCAGGTGCCGAATTTGGTGGGGAGTTCGGCTTTGTGGATGGCGACCGGCGCCACCGTTTGGTGCAACTGCACGGCAATGACGGTCGCTTTAGCAAGTTGGTTCTGATCCGCGAATTCCGCTCGGGCGGCCACGGAGAAGAGCAACCCTCCGCGAGCCTCGATCGCCTGGCCGGCCAATGGAGCGGTCAGGCTTCCACCATCAGTGCCGACTGGCCGGAACCCAGCCTTGATCAGGCCTCCTTCCAGATCAGCCAAGAGGGCGCCCAGGGGTTTTCGCTCCGCACCCAGATCGGTCCCCAGGAACACGAGATCAGCGGTGTCCTGCAGGGTCCCTGCCTCGGAACCGCTGGCGGCGAGCAGGAGCTGCAGCTGCAGTTGCTCCCGGATGCCGGCTTCAACCTGCGTCCCGTCCAGGTCAGCCATCGCGCTGCCTTTCAGCTTGAGGCCGGTTGGATGCCAACGCCCAACAGCATGCAGCGCTTGATCCGTCGCTACGACGCGTCCGGTGCCTGGCTCTCAGCCACCCAGATCAGGGCAACGCGTTCTGCGGGCTGAGGACGTCGGGGCGGTTGCGTCGGTTGTAGAGCCAGCCAGAGGAGGCTGAGTAGAGGGGCCAGGAAGCCACTGATCACCAGAACGGCAGCGAGCTGCCGACCCCGGCCATGGGGTTCCCTGTGGAGAGGATCACCGCAATAGGCGCAATGGGGCTGTCCGTTGGGCCCCTGGACAGCTCGCGTGGGCCGAGGGGCGCAGTAGGGACAGTGGTAGTCCCCGGGCTTCACGCGTCCGCTGTAGGGATCTCTGCTCATCCGCCGCCTTGGGGCTGCCCCTACTGATGCACAGCCGAGCGGCACAGCAAGGGTTCTGGGGAGCGCAGCGTGCGCCAATCCCCGGTGCCCGTGGCGACCTCGACTCCTACCGGATGCTCGAGGGGATTAATGCTGCTCTGCTGCAGCCAGCCGATGGCATCCTCGATTGCCGCCTCGAGGCTGGGGTACAGGGCGTCAAGTTGGCGGTGCGGCTCGCAGAGCCCGTCGATCAGGCGGTAGATCCTTTGCTGCAGTCGTTGAGGTTCGTTCAGGATTCGCCAATTCATATTTCTCTTCCCGGAGGAAATTCCACTTTGAGGAGAACCTCAAGCAGTGGCGTCACTCCTCACACTCTTTTAACCAACCGGCTGGGCTTGATCCAGATCGCTCAGGCAGACCGTGAAGGTGGCGGAATGGCTGGGAAGCAGGGGCCAGGGTCTGACCCAGGCAGAACCGCTGACCTCATCAAGATTGACCAGCTGCAAGATGCAATCCGGTTTCGCGCTCAATTTGACCAGCGCGCCTGGCTCAAGGGACACGGCAAAACCACCGCAGATGGATCCACTCAAGCGCGGCACCTGGCCAAAAACCAAAGAAATGCTTAAGCCCTGACCTAAGGGTTAGGCGGCGCGCTGGAGCTCTGGCTTCTCCTCGGGGACGATGGCACCCGCAACGGGGCAGACCTGAAGGCAGATGCCGCAGTCGATGCAGGTGTCGAAGTCGATCCAGTAGAACTCGGTTCCCTTGGCGTTGGCTCCCGTTCCTGGGTTGATGCAGGCCACAGGGCAGGCATCAACGCAATCGGCCACGCCTTCGCAGACGTCGGTGACGATCGTGTGAGCCATCGGCAGGTTGCTGGGGTGGGCTGGATCTTAAGGAGTTGGGCTGGGGGTGCTGTCTCAGCCCATCCAGATCACGGCTTGGCAACCGCGTGCTGCGGCTTCGGCTTGTGCCTCAGCCTCTGAGCCACAGGGGCGATCCAGGAGCATGCAGGCTTGACCCTTGGCATGCTGTTCAGCCTGGGCGGCAAAGGCCGCGGGAAGCTGACTGAGGTCTCGAACGCTGAGCAGCGTGACGGCCCGTTGCTGCGGTGCAGTGTTCTCTGTTCCAAGCAGTCCCTGGATTGCCTCGAGGTCGAAGCTGAACCCGAGGCCTGAGGCCGCACCACCAAAGCGCTCCACCAGGGCGTCGTAACGACCACCACTGGCGATCTCGACTGGAGCATCGACGCCCTGGCAGACGACCTTCAGCACCAGACCGTCATAGAGGTCGAAGTGGGGTTGGAAGGTGGGGTCGAGCTGCAGCTCAACATGGGCCTCGGTTGCAGCGGAGGCCACCAACTGGAGGCTGGCGCTGAGGTGCTCCAGGTCACTGGAGGGGCCGAGCATCGATTCCAGCTGCCTTAGGACCTGATCCGGAGCGCCACGTAGACGCATCAATTGCTCAAGGCTCTGGCGTTGCTCGCTTGGCAGCTGCAGGCCGGCCAGAGCAAGCGGATCAAAACTGATCAGGGCCTTTCTGACGGCGTTGCGTTGCTCCGGCGGAACCTGATTGAGCAGGGCGGAGAGAACACCGTGGTGGCCCAGCAGCAGCTTTGGCCGATGCTCTGCCCCGATGCCGACCTTGGCGATGCAGGCGAGCAGGAGGCGCAGCAACTCAGCATCGGCGACGCTGGCGTGACCGCCTAATAGTTCAACGCCGCTCTGAAGTTGCTCTTCAAGGCGCTGTTGGCCGGTGTCGCTTTGAACGCTGCGAAAGACGGTGCCACAACTCCAGAGACGCAGCGGCCTGGGGAGCTCCGCCATGCGTGTGCAGGCGGCCCTGGCAATCGAGGCAGTCATCTCGGGACGGAGACCTAAGGGGTCATCGCTGGCAAGACGAACCACTTCCCGGTCATTGATGCGACCACCGGCCTCCAAGGTCTGCAGCCGCTCGACGCTCGGGGGACTGACTTCGACGTATCCCCAGAGGCGATAGACCTGGCCCAGTTGCTCGGACAGCCAACGGTTGCCGTCCACCTCACGGGGATTGAGATCCCTGGTTCCGGCAGCCGGTTGAAGTGCCATCGCAAGGCCAGGTCGAAGTCGCCCGATCCTATGGAGTGGGCTGATCCAGCTCGGGCGCACCAAAGCTGCTGCCCGCCAATGGTTTGCATTGAGCAAGCCCATCCACGAGGGCCTGTTGCAGCTCAGGCGTGCAGGCAATCAGCTTTCCACTGGCCAATTCAGCGGGGGATCCGTCGTAGGCACAGACCACGCCACCGGCCTGCTCCACCAGGGCCATGCCTGCGGCGAGGTCCCATGGAGAGAGACCGCGCTCCCAATAGCCATCCAGCAGACCCTGGGCCACAAACGCCAGATCAACAGCCGCTGCACCACCCCGGCGGACACCGCGGGTTCGGTGGGTGAAGTAAGCGAATTCCGCGTAGTTGTTGTCCAAGCGGGTGTGGCGGTCATAGGCAAAGCCCGTGACCAACAAGGACTCTCCAAGGCTGCTGCAGCTGCTGACCTGTATGGCCTCGTCGTTGCACCAGGCGCCAAGGCCAGGGGCGGCCCAATAGAGCCGCTCGAGGGCTGGCACCGCGAGGGCACCCAGCAGGGGCTGGCCGCGCCAGGTCAGACCAATGGAGGTGCCAAAAAAGGGATAGCCATGGGCGTAGTTCGTGGTGCCGTCGAGGGGATCGACGCACCACTGCAGGGCGCTGTCTTTCCCTTCCTTCCTTCCGCTCTCCTCAGCCAGGACCCCCAGGTCGGGGGTCTGCTCTGAAAGAACCCTCAGCACCGCCTGCTCGGCAGCCACATCGGCTTCGGTCACGAGATCACCGGCGCGGCCCTTTTCGCGGATCCGCTCCAGTCGTCCAAACAGGGACTTCAGCTCGGCTGCTCCTGCCGCAGCCGCCTGCCTGGCCACGGCACTGAGGCGTTCCAGCTCAGCTGAACTCAGACCCGACCCTTGGGCTGCTTGATCGGTCAGTCGTGTCGTCATCGCTGGCGTCATTCCTCATCCAGGGGCAGTCCTGCCCGCACCTTGCCGCGGCCGAAGTGGCGTCCGAACTGCAGTTCGTAGACCTCGTCCTCATCCTGGGTCTCCACTTCCAGGGGTCCCGTGGCCCTGGCCACGCAGAGCAGGCCGTAGCCACGGCTTCGGACCTCCTTCGAGAGGCCCAGGGCTTCACGCTGGTCGATCTGGCCCTCGAGCACCCGCACGGCGCAGGCGGTGCAGCACCCGTTGCGGCAACTGAAGGGCAGGGGTTCTCCCTGCTGTTCAAAGCTTTTGAGGATGTACTCCCCTTCAGGCACGTTCAGCTGGATCGTGCGGTTCTCCTGGCGCCAATGAACCGTGATCGGGTGACTGTGCATGGAGCAGCAATCCAACGGGGGGAGCAGTGACTGCTACATTCTCGTCGTTGCCCCCGCGCAGCCGCGACGTCTTCTGTGGTCTTTGGATCCAGAGATGGAGCTGCGAAAAGCCCCTCACGGAGAGGTGGCCGAGTGGTCGAAGGCGCAGCACTGGAAATGCTGTATAGGGGCAACTCTATCGAGGGTTCGAATCCCTCCCTCTCCGTTTGGAAAGCCGCTCTCTGAGCGGCTTTTTCATGCCAATTTTTGAACGAACTCAGCCAAAACGGCCGGTGACGTAGTCCTGGGTAGCCTGTTCTTTAGGAGCATTAAAGATTTGCTCCGTCTCTGCAAATTCAACGAGCGCTCCAACCTTGCTCTCGCGGTCACTGCGCTGGCTGACATTAAAGAAACCGGTGTAATCGCTGACGCGAACGGCCTGCTGCATGTTGTGCGTCACGATCACAATCGTGTAGTTCTTCTTGAGCTCATGCATCATTTCTTCGATCTTCAACGTGGAGATCGGATCCAGAGCTGAGCAAGGTTCATCCATCAAGATGACCTCGGGCTCAATGGCAATGGTCCTTGCGATGCAGAGGCGCTGCTGCTGGCCGCCTGAGAGGGCATAGCCACTTTCTCTGAGTTTGTCCTTGGTCTCATCCCAGAGAGCCGCTTTGCGCAGAGAGCGCTCTACGAGTTCGTCCATATCGCCCTGGTAACCATTCACGCGGGCACCAAAGGCGATGTTCTCGTAGATGCTTTTCGGAAACGGATTGGGTTTCTGGAAGACCATGCCAATCCGCCGGCGAACTTCGACCGGATCAACGTGCCGGGCATAGATGTCCTGTTGATCGAAGACGACGCGACCCTTGATCGAACAGCCGTCGATCAAGTCGTTCATCCGGTTCAGGGCCCGAAGCACCGTGCTCTTGCCACAGCCGGAGGGGCCAATAAAGGCCGTGACCTGGCCGCGCGGGATCTCCATATAGACCCCCCGAACGGCTTCCTTGCTGCCGTAGCTGATCGAGACATCCTGCAGGGATAGGCAAACCCCGTTGCTGCTGACGTTGGGGCTGGCCGGGGGGGAGGAGATCACGATCGTGGTGCTCAGACGTGTTGAGAAAGCAGAGGGAAGGGCCCAGATCAGGTGCTGGAGAGGCGCCCGATCCAGCGGGCCAGCAGATTGGCCAACAGGATCATCATCACCAAGACGAAGGAGGCCGCCCAAGCCAAGGAGATTTGGGCCTCGTAGGGCATGATCGCGTAGTTGTAGATCAGCACCGACATCGAGGCGATTGGGTTGAGTACCCCATCGGCCCAGAACGGTGAGAAAAGAGCTGTGAAGATCAGCGGTGCTGTCTCGCCCGCTGCCCGGGCGATCCCCAGGACAACACCCGTCGCGATCGGTGCGAAGGCCGCAGGAAGCGTGACCCGCGTAATCGTCACGACCTTCGAAGCCCCAACGCCCATGGCACCCCAGCGGAGTTCCTGGGGCACCAGCTTCAGTCCTTCATCGGTGGTCTTGATCACCGTGGGAATCATCAGCACAGCCAGTGCCATCCCCCCCGCAACGGCGCTGTAGCTCTGGCCAGCAATGACCCGGGTGCTGACGATGAGTCCATAGATAAAGACGCCGCAGATGATCGACGGCACGCCAGAAAGCACATTCGTGCCAAAACGCACGAACTGGGCGAAGCCGCCAGAGCGTGAATACTCCGCCAGGTAAATGCCGCCGCCAACTCCCACGGGAATGGCGATCAAGCTGGCCAAGGCCGTAATCAACAGGGTGCCAACGATCGCGTTACCAATGCCGCCGCCATCGAGCCCCGGAGGGGGTGGCAATTCAGTGAGGAGCTGCCAATTGATCAGCGAGCCGCCCTTGAGCAGCACATAAACCAGCACCAGCACGAGCGGAAGGACCGCCAGTCCGGTGAAGAGTGCTGCAACCGTGGTGAAGATCCGATTCCAAAGATTGCGGGCCAGGCCGTTGCGGTAACGAAGGCTTCCGTATTGAGAAAGGGTCATGGCTCAGTACTTCAGGCTCAGTCGCTTCACCACTTGCTGGGCCAATAGGTTCACCAGCAAGGTCATCAGCATCAAAACCAGGGCCGCATACATCAGGGCCGACACCTGAATGCCATCGGCCTCACCAAATTGGTTGGCCAGCATTGAAGAAATCGTGTTGGCTGGCGCAAGCAGGCTGAAGCTGAAGTTGTTGGAGTTGCCGATGATCATCGTGACCGCCATGGTCTCGCCCATGGCCCGCCCCAACGCCAACATCACTCCTCCGGTGATGCCAGAAATGGCAGCCGGCAGCATGACCTGGAAAATTGCTCCCCAGCGGGTGGTACCGATGCCATAGGCCGCCTGGCGCAGGCCATCGGGAACCTGCCGTAGGGCGTCCCGGGAGATGGCCGTAATGATCGGCAGGATCATCACCACCAAGATCAGGGACGCTGGCGCCATGCCGGGGCCCTGGGGTTCTGTCGAAAACAGCGGTATCCAGCCCAGGTAGCGGTGGAGATCCGTCAGGAAAGGGCGAAGGAAGGGCTCCATCACGACGATCGCCCAAAGCCCCAAGACCACTGAGGGAATGGCCGCCAGCAGTTCGACCATCACCCCCAGGACCTCGCGGATGGCCTTGGGAATGATGTTTTCAGTCAAAAAAATGGCAGTGCCCACCCCAAGGGGCACGGCGATCAGCAGCGCCACGCTTGAACTGACCAGCGTTCCGTAGATGGCGGTGAAGGCGCCGTAGTGCTCACTGATCGGATCCCAGTCCGAGGTCGTGATGAAGGACAGCCCAAAGGTCTGGATGGCCTCCCAGGCCCCCGTGAAGACCGTCAGAAGAATCGCGAACACCAACAGACCCACCGCCCCAGCCAGGGCAACGGCGAGTTGCTGGAATCCCCGATCGGTCGCCCGTTCAGCGGCAGACCGACGCCGCAAGGCGAAGAGCTCAAGGCGCGGACTCCTGGCCATGGGGTTCTTAACCTCCTAGGAATCTATCCCTCAGCCCCCACTGCCGTTAGCTTTGGGGCACAACGTGGATGGCCCCAGGGCGCAGGAACGCAGTTGGCACGGATCGTTGGAATCGACCTGGGAACCACCAACTCCGTGGTTGCGGTGCTCGAAGGTGGGCGTCCGCAGGTGATCGCCAGTGCCGAGGGGGGCCGTACCACCCCTTCCGTTGTGGGCTTCAGCAAGGACCAGGAGCTGCTGGTGGGTCAGTTGGCCCGGCGTCAGCTGGTTCTCAACCCAAGAAACACCTTCGCCAACCTCAAGCGTTTCGTTGGCCGCCAGTGGGATGAGCTGGATGACGGCAGCCTGAGTGTTCCCTATACGGTTCGAGCCAACGATCAGGGCAATGTCCGGGTGGTCTGCCCCGCCACGGAACGGGAGTACGCCCCTGAAGAGCTGGTTGCCAGCGTGCTGCGCAAGTTGGTGGATGACGCCAGCACCTATCTGGGTGAACCGGTGGAGGCCGCGGTGATTACGGTCCCGGCCTATTTCAATGACGCCCAGCGCCAGGCCACCCGTGACGCTGGTCGCTTGGCCGGCATTTCGGTCGAGCGGATCCTGAATGAGCCCACTGCAGCGGCACTGGCCTATGGCTTTGACCGAAGCACCGTCAAGCGCGTGCTGGTCTTTGACCTCGGCGGTGGCACGTTTGACGTCTCAATCCTGCGTGTTGCTCAGGGGGTCTTTGACGTCAAGGCCACAAGTGGAGACACGCAACTCGGCGGGAACGACTGGGATCGCCGCATTGTTGATTGGTTGGCCGATGCCTTCCAAAAGGAGCATGAGATCGATTTGCGCCGGGATCGCCAGGCACTCCAACGCCTGACTGAGGCGGCTGAGAAGGCCAAGATCGAACTCAGTGGTGTTCAAAGCACACCGATCTCTCTTCCGTTTATTGCCACCGGTCAGGACGGCCCTCTCCATATCGAGACCACCCTCGAGCGCAGCACCTTTGAGGGCCTCTGCCCCGATCTGCTGGATCGCCTGCTTCGACCGGTTCAGAGGGCGCTTCGCGATTCCGGTTTTGCCGCGGAGGACATCGACGATGTGGTCCTCGTTGGTGGATCAACGCGGATGCCAATGGTGCAGCAGATGGTGCGAACCCTCGTACCGCTGGAGCCCTGCCAGTCGGTGAACCCCGATGAAGTCGTCTCGATTGGTGCCGCTGTACAGGCCGGAATCCTGACCGGCGAACTCCGGGATCTGATGCTCAATGACGTCACTCCCCTCTCCCTTGGTTTGGAAACCATCGGTGGAGTGATGAAGGTGCTGATTCCGCGCAACACGTCTATTCCTGTTCGCAAGAGCGATCTCTTCAGCACCTCGGAAGCCAACCAAAGTTCCGTCGAGATCCATGTGCTCCAGGGCGAGCGTCAGATGGCCGATGGAAACAAGAGTCTTGGTCGTTTCAAGCTGTCCGGGATTCCCCCAGCACCGCGGGGCGTGCCTCAAGTGCAGGTCTCGTTCGACATCGATGCCAACGGATTACTCCAGGTCTCGGCGACGGATCGGACCACCGGCCGTCAGCAGAGCGTCAGCATCCAGGGCGGCTCCAATCTCAGTGAAGACGAGATCAAAACCCTGATTGCTGAGGCCGAGGAGAAGGCCAGTGAAGACCGCCGCAAACGGGCCGAGATCGATCGGCGCAATCGCGCTCAGACCTTGGTGGGACAAGCCGAGCGCAGGCTCAGAGACGCTGCTCTCGAGCTCGGTCCCTATGGCGCCGAACGCCAGCAGCGAGCCGTTGAGGTCGCCATGCGCGACGTCCAGGAGATGTTGGCTGATGGAGACCTCAGCGAACTCGACATCAGCGTGAGTCAGCTTCAGGAGGCCATCTATGGACTGAACCGCCGACTCGCGAGCGAACGCAAACAGGACGCCAATCCAATCCAGGGCATCAAGAACACCTTGGGCTCCCTCAAGGACGAGCTCTTCGCTGAAGACGACTGGGATGACTGGGACCGCCCAGGACGCTCCCGCGATCCCTGGAGCGAGCCCCGCTACGGCGGCGGTTGGCAGGAAGACCGTTGGGATCGTCCAAGCCTCGATCGGTTTGATCCCCCCCGCCCGCGCTGGGAAGAGCCTCCAAGCCCCCGGGAGAGGGAGCTGCAACCGGCCCGTCGTTATGACCAGTCCAATGGCTACTTCGAGGAGCGTTATCAACCCGCTGATCCCTACGAGGATGCCTATGACGAGCCTCGCCAGCAGCCCCGTGAGGAGCGCTTTGCTGACCGCAGGCCCACCACCACCCCGACGACACCGAATCACGGCTCCTACGAGGGAGATCCCTGGGCTGAGGACTGACGGAGGTGAGTCCTGTGATGTCCGAACCGGGCAGCATTAATCATTGGGCCGTTCTGGGACTGGACCCAGGGTCTGACGCCTCTTCGCTCAAGCGAGCGTTTCGTCAACAGGCACGCCGCTGGCACCCCGATTTAAACGGGGATGATCCCCATGCCGAAGAGCAGTTCAAGGCGGTGAACGAGGCCTATGCGGTCTTGAGTGACCCGCAACGGCGTCAACAGTGGGAAGCCGGTCTCGACGAAGCGACGGCCGCCTCGGCCGGACTGGATCCCTTTGCGACGGGCTTTCCTGACTTCGAGGACTATCTCGATGTTCTCTTTCATCGAGAGCGCAGACGTCCACGTCACCAGGACGCTGATGAGGACTTCTCCGCTCCGGAACCGGAGCCCTTTCGGGAGTACGGCACTGGCGAGGTCACGCCACCCGTGCCACCGCCGCCCCCTCCGGTGGTGGCCAGCGAGGAGCTCGAGTCGGTGGTGAATCTCACCCCTGAGCAGGCCCTCGAGGGCGTACGGGTGGAGCTGGACCTTCCCGATGGAACGGCGATCGAGGTGTGGACTCCGCCGATGGCCGGGGACGGTTGGCGACTACGCCTCGCCGGGGTCGCCCCGGGGGGCAGAGATCATTTTCTGCAGCTACGGGTGCGCACCGACGAGGGCCTGCGCATTGATGGTCTAAGGGTTCACTACCAATTGGAGCTCTCCCCCGCCGAGGGTGCCTTGGGCTGCACCGCTGTGGTCCCGACCCTTGACGGCCCCGTGCAGCTGCGCATCCCTCCCGGCTCCTCCAGTGGTCGTTTGCTGCGTTTGCGATCCCGCGGCTTGACGCGGATGGAGCAGCGGGGAGACCAACTTGTTGAAATCCGCCTGGTCGTTCCTCAGGGGCTGACTGAGGCGGAGGAAGCGCTGTACCGCCGGCTGCAACAGCTCGCAGAGGAAATTGAAGGTGAGCGCGAACGCTCGGTGAATCAGTGAGACACTGGTGATTGACCCGTGCGCGTTGGATGTCGGTTCACGTTCTGCTCTTTGACGCTGGCAGCGAGAACGAGGGCATTCACTCTCTGGAACTCAATGGTTCCACCGTCGTTCTGCTCTTTGAGGACCGTGACGATGCCGAGCGCTATGCCGGATTGCTGGAGGCGCAGGATTTCCCCACCCCAAGCGTTGAAGCGATCGAGCGTCGCGAAATGGAGGAGTTCTGCTCCAGCGCTGGCTACGAAGCGCGCTTTGTCCCGAGTGGCTTCTTGCCGCAGACCGCCGAGGAGCGCCTGCTGATTGCTCCTCCAGAGAAAAATATGGACACCACAACCTGGCGGGATCAACCCGAGCCAGGTCAGGAGACCACGCAAACCGCGGAGGCTCCCTTGGTCCCGACGGAAGAGCCCATCAGTACCGGCGACAGCGAATTGGAAGCCTTTCGCCGGCGCCTTGAGGGTCTGCTGTGAGCCCAGGCGCCTTTGAGGATGTGCAGCGGGGGCACCTGCTGACTGAACAGGTCAATCCCGCCAGCAGCGAACTGGATGCGCTGAGTACTGAAGACCTTGTTGGCGTCTTTGTTGCTGAGGACCGCAAGCCCCAAGAGGCTGTGGCTGGAGCCGCTGCTGCCCTTGCACAAGCGATCGACGCGATCGCGCAGCGGCTTCAGGCGGGCGGGCGCCTCTTCTACCTCGGTGCAGGTACTTCGGGCCGGCTTGGAGTCCTCGATGCAGCGGAATGTCCCCCGACCTTCTGCAGCGCACCGGAGTTGGTGCAGGGTGTTCTGGCCGGTGGTGCTCCGGCCCTTTTGCGCAGTTCTGAGGGTCTGGAGGACCTCTTTGATGCCGGACGATCTGACCTCGAAGCGCGCGGCTTTGGCTCGGGCGATGCCCTGGTCGGCATTGCAGCAGGGGGCACGACCCCCTATGTCCATGGTGGGCTGGCCCATGCCCGTTCCCTTGGTGCCCTCGCCATCGCCATGGCCTGTGTCCCTGCGGAACAGGTGCCGATGCCCTGTGACATCGATATCCGCTTGCTCACCGGCCCCGAGGTCCTGACCGGGTCCACCCGTCTGAAGGCCGGGACCGCGACGAAGATGGCCTTGAACATCCTCAGTACCGGCGTGATGGTCCGCCTGGGCAAGGTCTACGGCAACCGGATGGTCGATGTCGCCGTCACCAACAGCAAGTTGGAGGATCGGGCACTTCGCATCCTCTCGGATCTCGCCAACGTGAGCCGCGAGCAGGGACGAGCTCTGCTTGAAGCCAGTGCTGGCTCGGTGAAGTTGGCCCTGGTGATGGCCCGCCGCTCGCTGGATGCAGAGCAGGCGGCCGAGGTCCTCGAGCGCAGTGGCGGCAACCTCCGCCAGGCCCTCTTGGCTTAACCCTTAAACGGCCCCCAATAGGGCTCAGTGAAGAGATTGAGCTTCACTCGAGTCGCCGCAGGAACCTGATCGGCGGGGGTCATCAGTGCATCCTGCAGGGCGTGGTGCGCCGCACTGGCGGGCCTTAGGGCTGCGATCCGCTCCGCCGTGGTCCTGACGATCTGGGTGGCGAGGGCCGCATTGGCCTTGAGATTGCCGATCACCATCTCGACGGTCACGCTGTCGTGGTCGGCATACCAACAGTCGTAGTCCGTGGCCATCGCCAGGGTGGCGTAGGCGATTTCTGCTTCTCGGGCGAGTCTGGCCTCGGTGTGGTTCGTCATCCCGATCACCGAACAGCCCCAGCTTCGATAGAGGTTGGACTCGGCCCGGGTGGAGAAGGCGGGACCTTCCATGCAGAGATAGGTTCCGCCGCGGTGCAGGGTCCTGCCCTCCGGCATCAAGCTGTCGGCGACATCCGCCAACAGGCGGCTGAGGCTGGGGCAGAAGGGATCCGCCAGGGCCACATGGGCCACGGCGCCATCGCCAAAAAAGCTGTTTGGCCGCTCCCGGGTGCGATCAATGAATTGATCGGGCACCACCATGTCCAACGGGGGGATCTCCTGCTGGAGTGAGCCCACGGCCGATGGGGACAGAATCCAGCGCACCCCAAGGGAGCGCATCGCCCAGATGTTGGCCCTGTAGGGAACTTCAGTGGGCAGGAAGGTGTGATGGCGGCCATGGCGCGCCAGGAAAACCACCTCCATGCCGCCCAATCGGCCCAGACGCAGTTGATCCGAGGGAGGACCAAAGGGGGTCTCGATGGTCAGCTCCTGGACGTCCTCCAACCCCTCCATCGCGTAGAGCCCACTGCCGCCCAGGACCCCAAGGCGGGCCTGGCTGAGATCGACGGAATGGGGGACGGACATCACCACTGATCAGATCCCATCACTTCTACCGGAGCGCCCATACTGAGGCGGTTTGCTGACGATCTCACCGTGACCAAAGCCGTGATGGAGACCGACGCCGGCACGATCGAACTGGAACTGTTCGAAGCCGACGCGCCCAACACCGTGGCCAACTTCGTGAAACTGGCCAAGGACGGCTTCTATGACGGCCTGGCCTTCCACCGTGTCATCCCCGGATTTATGGCCCAGGGCGGCTGCCCGAACAGCCGTGAGGGTGCCCGCGGCATGGCCGGCACCGGTGGTCCTGGCTATCAGATCGACTGCGAGATCAACGCTCAGAAGCACCAGGCCGGCACCCTGGCCATGGCCCACGCCGGCAAGAACACCGGTGGCTCACAGTTCTACATCTGCCATGAGGCCCAGCCTCACCTCGATGGCGTCCACACCGTCTTCGGTCACACCGGAAACATGGACGTGGTCCTGGCGCTGAAGAACGGCAGCCGGATCAACAAGGTCACGATCCAAGGCTGATCGCTGGTCGGGGCTGCCCAGCAGCCCCACTCCCTCAACACCAGCGCAGCAGGGCTCCGCTTTCAAACGGGACCCCCGCCTGACCCGAGCGCAATTCCTGGAGCGGTCTGCGCTGCGCTTCCAGGGTGTTGCTCGGATGTGAGCTGCGCTGCGCATCGGGCGCCAACAACAGGCTCACGCTTTGGGTCTCCGGCCAGTCCGCCATGGTTCTCAGGATCTGTCGCAGGCCTTCAGAATTTCCGCCGTTCACGAGAACGGCCAATTCCGGCTGATCCATCAGGGCCAACACCCGGGAGTGTTCTTCCCGCTCCAACTCCAATCCTTGCTGCTCGGCCCAGTCGGAGAGCTGCTGAAACAAGCTCGCACTGTTGGCCTCGTCCTGGCCTGAACTCGGCTTCCAGGCCAGGACTGCCGCTGGTCCTTGGACGGCGGCGGTATCCATCAAGTGCCCCAATTTCGCCTGTTTGGTTTGCAGGTAATTGACGTTGTGCTGGCCGGGATCCATCACCAGGGGCACCCGGTCCACCACCTCAAGGCCGTAGCCACCGAGGCCTGCAATCTTGCGCGGATTGTTGGTGATCAGCTTGAGACGGTGAATCCCTAGATCACTGAGGATTTGCGCTCCGACGCCGTAGTTGCGCAGGTCCGCCGGAAAGCCCAGTCTTTCGTTGGCCTCGACGGTGTCCAAGCCGCCGTCCTGCAGGGAATAGGCCTTGAGTTTGTTGATCAGGCCGATGCCCCGGCCCTCCTGTCTGAGATAGACCACGACGCCCTCGCCGGCCTCCTCGATGATCCGCAGGGCGGATTCCAGTTGCGGGCGGCAATCACAGCGCAGGGAGCCGAAGGCATCGCCGGTGAGGCACTCGCTGTGCACCCGAACCAAGACGGGACCTGCCGAGTGTTCTGGGTTGCCTTTAACGATGGCCACATGGTCCGAACCATCGAGCTCGTTGCGATAGCCAATCGCCCGAAACTGACCGAAGGCACTCGGGAGCATGGCTTCGGCCTGGCGCCGAACAAAGCGCTCCGTATCGAGCCGGTAGCGAATCAGGTCCGCAATGTTGATGAAGCGCAAGCCATGGCGCTTGGCGTACTCCGCCAATTGCGGCAGCCGGGCCATGGAGCCATCGGCGTTTTGGATCTCACAGATCACGCCTGCTGGATAGAGACCCGACATCCGTGCCAAGTCGACGGCCGCTTCGGTGTGCCCGGCGCGCTTCAACACGCCCCCTTGCTTGGCCCGCAGGGGGAAGATGTGGCCCGGCCTGCGCAGGTCGTTCGGACGGGTCCCCGGGTGGATGGCGACTTGGATCGTGCGGGCCCGGTCTTCCGCTGAGATGCCTGTGGAGACTCCGTTCTCGGGGCCTGCGTCCACGCTGACGGTGAAGGCCGTTTGATTGCTGTCGGTGTTGCGATCGACCATCAGTGGCAGGTCGAGCGCGTCGAGACGCTCACCCTCCATCGCCAGACAGATCAGGCCCCGCGCCTCGGTGGCCATGAAGTTGATCTGCTCCGGTGTGGCGAACTGGGCAGCGCAGATCAGATCCCCTTCATTCTCCCGGTTTTCGTCGTCCACCACCACGACCATTTCGCCATTGCGGATCGCGGCCAGACCGTCGGCGATGGAATCGAAGACAAACGAGTCCTGAGTCAGGGGCTGGTTCAGGGAAGGCGGGCCCGACGGCCAGGTGCACTGACACTTTTATAGAGCCCGGTACGATCGGCCTTCCCCTGTGCAAGCCATGGCAAGTCAGCGCGTCGCCGTGATTGGGGCCTCGGGCTACGGCGGTTTGCAGACCCTCCGGCTGCTCCAGGGCCATCCGGAATTGACCGTTAGCTTCCTGGGGGGCGAGCGAAGCAGCGGCAAGCGTTGGAGTCAGCTCACTCCGTTTTTGCCACTGCCAGGCGATCCGGTGGTGCAGAACCCGGAGGTGGATGCGATTGCCGAGGCCGCTGACTTCGCGGTCCTCAGCCTTCCCAATGGCCTGGCCTCCCGCCTCGCCCCTGCGCTGCTCGAGCGTGGGGTCAAGGTGGTCGACCTCTCCGCTGACTATCGCTACAGCTCCCTGGATCAGTGGAAGGAGGTCTATGCCTCCGAGGCCAGCAGCTTCCCCAGAACTGACGCGGACCTTTGCCAGGAAGCCGTCTACGGCCTCGTGGAATGGGATCAGCAGCGCATTGCTGCGGCTCGCCTGGTGGCGGCTCCTGGGTGTTTCCCCACCGCCAGCCTGTTGGCCTTGACCCCGTTCTTGAAGCAGGGCCTGATTGAGACCAGCGGCATCGTCATCGACGCCAAGACCGGCACCAGTGGCGGCGGCCGGGCCGCGAAGGAGCATCTCCTCCTGGCGGAGGCCTCGGAAGGCATTTCCCCCTACGGCGTCGTTGGGCACCGCCACACCAGTGAGATCGAGCAGCTCTGCAGCCGGGCCGCGGGTACGAGCATTCAGTTGCAGTTCACTCCACACCTCACGCCGATGGTGCGCGGTCTACTCGCCACGGTCTATGGCCGACTGCGCGATCCAGGACTGACCGCGGAGGACTGCACAACGCTGCTCGAGGCGGCCTATCGCCACGCCCCCTGCGTGCAGGTTCTACCGGTCGGCACCTATCCCTCGACCAAATGGGTGCGCCAGACCAACAGGGCGCTGCTGTCGGTTCAAGTGGACCAGCGCACCGGTCAGCTGATCGTGATGAGCGCCATCGACAACATGGTCAAAGGCCAAGCCGGTCAAGGGGTCCAGTGCCTGAACCTGATGGCGGGCCTGCCCGCTGAAACGGGACTCCCGCTGCTGCCCTTCTATCCCTGAGCGCAAAGCCCAAGGCGCTGGGCAGCCAGGCTGACGGCCAGGGGCAGGATCCGATGTTCCTGCTGATGGATTCGCTCGGAAAGGCTGGCCTCACTGTCCCCGTCAAAAACCGGAAGGGCGGCTTGCACCAAAATCGGCCCTGTGTCCACCTCTAATTCCACGAGATGGGCCGTGCAGCCCGTCAGGGTGACGCCGGCCTCGAGGGCCTGTCGGATCGCTTTCGCCCCCCGGAAGCTCGGCAGCAGCGACGGATGAATATTGATCAGCCGTTCTGGGTAGGCCTCGATCAGTTCCTGCGTCACGATTCGCATCCAGCCGGCCATCACCACCAGGTCCACCTGCGCGGCACGAAAGGAGGTGACGAGCGCGCGGTCGAGCGCCTCCCGCGATGGGTAGTTCCGGTGGTCCAATACCTGTGCGGGGACATCCAGGACCTCGGCCCGCCTCAAGGCACCTGCATCAGGTTTGTTGACGATCAGCAGGCTCACTTCGGCAGAGAGTTGCCCGGAGCGGCAGGCCTGGACCAGGGCCTCGAAGTTGCTGCCCGAGCCGGAGGCCATGACCCCCAAGCGCAGGGGCGGTTTGGTGACGATCGGATGCTCCGGTGGCAAAGGCCACTGGACGGCCAATCCACTCCCGCTAGGGTCTGGAAAAGTGGAGTCCTGGCCATGTCCCATCTCTCCATCCTGCCAACGGTCCTTACGGATGAGCGCCTTCTGGCCCAGGCTCTCCAGGAGCTCGGCTACGCGGTCCACTGGGGCGGCCAGCTCCAGGGTTTTGCCGACCAGCAGGAGGCGGTCACCCTCTGGGTGCAGGTGAACCCCGAGCAGCAATTGGGTTGGTGCCGTCAGTCCAATGGACGTTTGGCTTTGGTGGGCGATCTGCAGCGGCTCGGACGATCCCACTCCGTTCAGCAGCTCGTCGGACAGATCACCCGCAGCTACGCCGCACTCCAGGCCCTTCAGACCGCTGCCGCGGAGCTGTCGAACGCTTCAGTTGAATTGATCAGCTGACGGTTGAACGATGACGGGATTGGTTCAGGTCCAGCTTGATCTGAGCAACCCTCAGAGCCACCTGGTGCATGTGCGGCTGGAGATTTCCTCTCCCCAAGCGCAGCAACAGGTCTCACTACCCGGCTGGACACCCGGCTCCTACCTGATCCGCGACTACGTCAAGCAGCTGGAGGGCTTCAAGGCTGTTCAGCAGGGTCTTGAGCGGTCCGTGCGCCGCACCGATCCGAGTACCTGGCAGATCGATTGCAATCCAGACGCGGGACCGCTGGTGCTGACTTATGCCGTCATGGCCACGGAGCTGACGGTTCGCACCTGTCATCTGGATCAGGACCACGGCTTTTTCGCCTTAGCGGCGGTGGTTCTCGAGGTGGCGGGTCAGCGCTGGAGTCCCCACCGCCTGACCTGCGTGGTGCCCAATGGCTGGAATGCCTTTGTTCCCCTGCCCACGGATGCCACGGGATCTTGGCTCGCGACAACGTTTGATCAGCTGATCGACAGCCCCATCGAGGCCGGTCCACACCAGTCGCATCCGTTCGAGGTCCTGGGTGTTCCCCATCGCTGGGTGACCTGGTTTTCAGATCCCGCCTGCGCGGTGTGGTTCGCCGATCGTTATCCGACGTTCTTCGAGGACGTGAAGCAGGTCTGTTTGGCCTGTTGCCGGCTGATGGGCGAACCAAGACCCGCCAGCTCGGACTACCTCTTTGTGCTGCACCTCTTGGATGAGGGGTATGGGGGCCTGGAGCACGACGACAGCACAGTCCTTGTCTATGGGCGCCGCAACCTCGAGACCAGCAGCGGATACCGCAAGTTGCTGCAGCTCGTTGCCCACGAGTATTTCCACCAGTGGAACGTCCGGCGTCTGACCCCAAGGGAACTTCGGCCGGTGGACTACAACCGCGCCAGTGTGATCCCGACGCTCTGGTTTGCAGAAGGGGTCACCAGCTACTTCGATCAGCTGCTGCCGCTGACCGCTGGCTTGAGTACGCCGCAGGACTACTTCAGTGATCTTGGGGAGGACCTCAGCCGTTACCTGCTCACGCCTGGGCGTCAGGTCCAGACCCTCAGAGAGAGCAGTGAGGAGGCTTGGGTCAAGCTCTACAAGGCCGATGCCTACTCCGCCAGTAGCCAAGTCAGCTATTACCTCAAGGGGGCGGTCGTCGCCCTCTGTTTGGACCTGGAGCTCCGGCGTCATCAGAGCTCACTCTCCGCAGTTGTTCAGCAGCTTTGGAGAAGCCACGGTCGCCATGGTCGCGGCTATGGGGAGTCCGATCTGCTGGAGGCCTTTGAAGGGCAAGTCACCGGTTTGGCTGGGCGTCTAGAGCAATGGTTGACGGACGTCGACGATCCTGATTGTTCTGGCTACCTGTTGGATGTAGGCCTGGCTCTGGAGCCGGAGATGTCCAGCGATCCTTGGACGGGAATGACCACGGGTCTGAAGGACGGCCGGCTGGTGGTTCAACGCGTTTTGCGCCATAGCCCGGCTGAGCGGGCTGGGCTGATGGTGGGCGATGAACTGATCGGCTTGGCCGGCCAGCGGCTGGCCAAGCCCGAGGACGTTCCAACGCATCTGCGTGCTGGCGTGGCTCAGCCGCTGCTCATGGCCCGTCGTTCCAGCCTGCGGGAGCTTCAACTCTGCAGTGATCCACCGCAGCCCAAGCGCTACAAACTCGAGCCTGTAGCCAACCCCACAACCGCCCAGCAGGCAGCCCAAGAGGCCTGGTTGCAACAACGGGTGGGCTAGCCATGGTCCGGCTCGTTCCCGAGCAACCGACTCGCATTCCGCACCGCCGTGCACTGGGGCTGGCCCTAGTCGCCTTGGCTGGCCTCAGCCTCATTCCGCTCTGGCAGCGTTCGAGTCAGGCTCCCGCGCGGCTGCCAGCTCCCCTTGCCAATGCACGGCCCGCTCCTCTCCCTCCCGCTCAAGCGGCATGGACCAGCCCCCTGCAGCGCCAATGCAGCGTGAATGACCGCGCCCTGGTGGCACGTCTAAAGACGCAGCAGCAGACCTATCCCTCCACCCTCAAGCGGGTCAAGATCGACCCCTCCAACTACGACCAGCGCGTGCCCTATGACGCGTTTGGAAATCCGTTGCAGACGACCCCATCGCTTGTCGTTCTGCATGAGACGGTCTTCGGGCTGCAATCGGCGCTGAACACCTTCATCAAGCACAACCCAAGGGATGAGGACCAGGTCAGCTACCACCTGCTGATCGGTGAAAACGGAGAGTCGGTTGAAGCCCTACACCCCCGATTTCGTGCCTATGGAGCGGGTTACTCCGCTTTCGATGGCGAATGGGCGGTGTTGAATCCAGAGCTTCCTGGCTCTATCAACAATTTCGCTCTGCACCTCAGCCTCGAGACACCGCTGGATGGTGAGAACGATGCGGAAACCCACAGTGGCTACAGCTCCGCCCAGTACGACGCCATGGCCGTCGTCCTTGCGGATTGGATGAACCGCTACAAGATCCCGAAGGAGCGGATTACGACCCACCGCCATGTGGATCTTGGTGCAGCGCGTGCTGATCCCAGGAGCTTCAACTGGGAGGCGCTGCAGCAGCGATTGGCGGCCCTTGGGGTGCTCTGCTGAAGACCCTTCAGATCAGCGGTGACAGGGGTTGCCGCTGGCGCCCATAGACCAAGCCGTGCAGTTCGGGGTCCTGCATGTAGCGCAGGATCCTGGCTGGGTAGTCGAGTTTGCCGTTGTGGAGATAGGCGAGGGTTGCCACGGTTTTGGCATGACGGTGGGAGCGACTGACGTTGCTGGTCTCACTGGCCTGCCGGTCGAGGAGCTTCAGCAGACGCATCATTTTCCCCGCCAGAAGTTCGACGTTGCGCTCCGGGTCGAGCAGTTGATTGCGGGCGGCTTGAATCTCCTCGGGACTGGCATTGGGGCTAAGCAATCCCTGTTTCTCCATCTCACTGAGGCCCAGCTGGGCTGGGCCATGGGTGCTGAATAGCCCGGAATGGGCTGCCAAGGGGTGATCCTCACCGGGCTTGGCGTGCTGCATCTCGTCAAACAAAATCGCGGCCAACAGCATCGGGTTCAGGCCCGTGCGGCGGCTTTGCTGTTGGATCACCGGCTGAAGCGATTGCAACCGATTCACCGTGTGGTCCCGAAGGGGGGTGAACTGGTCCACCCCTTGGGTGAATAGACGCGCGAGCCGAGGTTGGGGTCCATGCACGCCAAAGCGGCGCTGCAACTCCTTCAGCTCTTCTGCGCTGAATTTGGTTGGGTCTGAATGGCTGCTGCTATCGATGCGATCGACACTGACGCCGTTGCTGGGGCGCAGAGCGGTCTGGACAAGCGGGTAGGTCGCCAGGCTGGCTAGCGCCGTTGTGGCCGCCCCAAGCCAGGCCCAGAGGTTGCGCCTGGTGCGATGGGGCCGAAGCCGCTTTCCGTAGCGCAGATTGAGAGTCAGAACCCAATCAAAAGGCTTTTCTTGAGCCTAGGTCGACCTTTCGCCTGAGGCCGCACTCATGCGCAGGTCCACACAGTCGCAACCTGGTCCCGGCTCAATCCTCAGGAAACGCCAAAAAGGGTATCCCTGATTGGATTTCACCGATAGGTTCAAAGGGCGGACCGCTTGATCTGGCCTGATGTCTTCCCGCCCCTCTGCCCCCGCTCTGGACCCCGCGAGCCAGTGGCAGAGGTTCTGCAGTCAGCTCTGGCACAACGAAAAGCTCGGCTTCTGGCTCGATGTCAGCCGCATGGGCCTGGATTCGGC
Source organism: Vulcanococcus sp. DEBay_Sum29NL08_54 (assembly GCF_017859255.1). Taxonomy (NCBI): domain Bacteria; kingdom Bacillati; phylum Cyanobacteriota; class Cyanophyceae; order Synechococcales; family Synechococcaceae; genus Vulcanococcus; species Vulcanococcus sp. DEBay_Sum29NL08_54. Next base: position 91,268 of record NZ_JAFMNJ010000001.1, on the reverse strand, counting down.
CACCCTCTCTGCCTTAAAGCCTCGTTTTGATCAGGCCTTCCAGGCCATGGCGGCCCTGGAGTCCGGCTCCATCGCCAACGCCGATGAGCAACGCCAGGTTGGTCACTACTGGCTACGCAACCCTCAGCTCGCCCCCGATCCAGCCAGTGGAGCTCACATCCAGGCTGAAGTCGATCGCATTGAGTCCTTCGGTCGCGACGTTCTCTCTGGAGCCATCGGCAATGGCTCTGGGCAGCGCTTTACCGACGTGCTTTGGATCGGCATCGGCGGCTCTGGCCTTGGCCCCCTCTTGATGATTCGGGCCCTTCAGGATCCAGGAGCTGGCCTTCCCTTCCATTTCTTCGACAATGTCGATCCCGATGGAATGCGCCGGACCTTGGCGTCCATTGGTGAGCGGCTGAAGACCACCCTGGTGATTGTGGTCAGCAAGTCCGGGGGAACCCCCGAGCCCCATATCGGCATGCTTCAAGCGCGTCGTGCGGTTGAGGCAGCCGGCGGAAGTTGGTCCCAACAGGCCGTCGCCGTCACGATGGTCGACAGCAAGCTCGATCGTGAAGCGAAGGACTCGGGTTGGTTGGCGCGCTTCGACATGTTCGATTGGGTCGGCGGCCGAACCAGCATTACCAGTGCTGTGGGTTTGCTCCCAGGCGTTCTGATTGGCTCCGACATCCGGGAGTTCCTGGCGGGTGCGGCTGAGATGGATGCGGTCACTCGGGTGGCCGATTTTGATCAGAACCCGGCTGCACTGTTGGCCGCTGCCTGGTATTCCGCCTGTGGCGGCAAGGGCCAGCGAGACATGGTTGTGCTTCCCTACCGCGACCGTCTGGAGGTCTTCAGCCGCTACCTCCAGCAACTGGTGATGGAGAGCCTGGGTAAGAAGTTGGACCGCAACGGTCAGGTCGTCCACCAGGGCATTGCGGTCTACGGCAACAAAGGCTCGACCGACCAACACGCCTACGTGCAGCAACTGCGCGACGGTGTCGACAACTTCTTCGTGACCTTTGTCGAGGTGCTCGAGGACCCAGGCGATATTCCGCCGCTGGAGGGTGAGAATCCTGGCGACTTCTTGGACGGCTTCCTCCAGGGCACCCGTTCAGCCTTGACTGAAGAAGGACGCTTCAACCTCAGCATCACGATGCAGCGTCTGAACGCCCACAGCCTGGGTGCCCTGATTGCACTGTTCGAGCGCGCCGTGGGCTTCTACGGCGAGTTGGTCAACGTCAACGCCTACCACCAACCTGGCGTTGAGGCCGGCAAGAAAGCCGCGGCAGCACTTCTGGATCTGCAGTCCAGGTTGGAGATGGTGATGGCTGACCAGCGGGAACACACCCTGGCCGAACTCCAAGGCAAGTTGGCCCTGGAGACTGCCGAGCCCCTCTACTGGATCCTGCGGCACCTCTGCGCAAACCGTCGCCACATCTCAGCCAAAGGGGACTGGGGGCAGCCCGAGTCCCTCGTGTTCATTCACGACTAGGTCCCTAGGGGACCAGGTTGACGAGCCGTCCAGGGACAACGATGACGCGGCTGGGGGCTTTGCCCTCCAGCCATTTCTCTGCGATCTCGCTCTCAAGCGCCAAGCGCTCGAGCGTTGCTTTGTCGGCGTCGGCTGGCACCTCAAGGTTGCCGCGCACCTTGCCCTTGATCTGAATCACCAGGGGGACGGTGGCGCGCACCAGGGCGGACGCGTCGCATTGAGGCCACTGCTGCGTGTGGATGCTGCTGTTCTCTAGAGCCTCATCCGCAGACCGGCCTCCGAGCTTCAACCAGAGTTCCTCGGCCAGGTGGGGCGCAAATGGTGCCAGCAGGACCAAGAGCGTGCGCAGGGCTTCGCAGGCCAGCACATCCGAGCTCGCAGCCAAATGTGTCCCCATGGCATTGCTGAGTTTCATCAACTCAGACACCGCCGTATTGAACTGAACGTCTCCATCGAGATCGTCAGTGATCTCTTGGATGGCCGTGTGAACCGCACGGCGCAGCTCTTGTTCTGCCTCCGAGAGTGCCTCGCCTGAGCCCAGACGCTCAGCGACCGACTCCGGGGAACCAGCGCCGCCGGCCAGACTCAGGCCGCGCTCAAGAGCTGCATCGGCAAGACGCCAGATGCGCTGCAGGAAGCGGAACTGCCCTTCCACGTCCGCGTCATCCCACTCCAGGTCCTTTTCCGGCGGAGCCTTGAAGAGGATGAACATCCGCGCGGTGTCAGCGCCGTACTTGTCGATGACAAGCGCTGGGTCGACGCCGTTGTACTTGGACTTGGACATCTTCTCGAAGAAGGTCTCCAAGGGATCGCCCGTTAACGGGTCACGGGGATCCGTGGCATCGGCCACCTCAGCGGGTGGGATGTACTTGCCTGTTTTGGGGTTCTTGTAGGTGATCCCTTGAACCATTCCCTGGGTGAGTAGCCGTTGAAAGGGCTCATCGAAACCAAGGAGGCCTCGGTCCCTCAACACCTTCGTGAAGAAGCGCGAGTAGAGAAGGTGAAGGATGGCGTGCTCGATACCGCCGACGTACTGATCAACTGGCAACCACTGGTCAACGGCGTCTTTCGCAAACGGCAGCTGAGTGTTCTTGGCGTCGCTGTAGCGCAGGAAATACCAGCTGGAACACATGAAGGTGTCCATGGTGTCGGTCTCGCGGCGAGCTGGTTTGCCGCAGCAGGGGCAGTCGACATTGACCCAGCTTTCAAGTTGGGCCAGGGGGGAGCCCCCCTTGCCGCTGAAGGCGACATCCCTTGGCAGTTCAACCGGCAGCTGCTCATTCGGCACCGGAACAACACCGCAGCTCTCGCAGTGGATCACCGGAATCGGGCAGCCCCAGTAACGCTGCCTGGAAATCAGCCAATCCCTCAGGCGGAATTGGACTTTCTCACGGGCCCAACCCTCCTTCTCCCCTGCTTCGGTGATCGCCCGTTTGGCCGCCTTGTTGGTCATCCCATCGAAGCCCTGGGAATGGATCAAGACCCCTGATTCGGTCCAGGCTCCACCCTCAAAGGCATGTTCGTCACTGCCCTCGGGAATGATCACCTGCTTGACCGGGAGTTCGTACTGGCGGGCAAACAGAAAATCCCGTTGGTCATGGGCGGGCACTCCCATGACGGCCCCCGTGCCGTACTCCGCCAGGACGTAGTCAGCAATCCAAACCGGGATCAGTTCTCCATTGGCGGGGTTTCGCACCTGGGCACCAATGGACACACCACGCTTGGGTTTGTCCTCCGCCGTCCGTTCCTGTTCGCTCTGGCGGGACACCAGGTCACAGAACGCTTCGACTTCGGTCTGGTGGGCCGCCGTCGTCAGGGCGGGGACGAGCGGATGCTCCGGAGCCAGAACGACGTAGCTGGCGCCAAAGAGGGTGTCGGGTCTGGTGGTGAACACCGTGACCTGCTCGCCACTGACCTGGCCGTTGGCGTCGACCACACTGAACTGGAGCTCAGCTCCGGTGCTGCGGCCGATCCAATTGGCCTGCATCGTGCGCACCCGCTCCGGCCAACCCTCCAGCTTGGGCAGGTCATCCAGCAGCTGCTGGGCGTAATCGGTGATCTTCAGGAACCACTGCCGCAGCTTGCGCTTCTCAACGAGAGCACCGGAGCGCCAGGACCGCCCTTCGCTGTCGACCTGCTCATTGGCAAGCACGGTCTGGTCGATCGGATCCCAATTAACGGTGGCGTCCTTTTGGTAGGCCAGCCCACCATCGAGGAACTGCAGGAAGAGCCACTGGGTCCAGCGGTAGTAATCGGTGTGACACGTGGCCAGCTCCCGATCCCAATCAATCGACAGCCCCAGCTGATCGAGTTGATCGCGCATTGAGGCAATGTTTTGGTCCGTCCAAGCACCGGGATCCACGCCCCGCTCAATGGCGGCGTTCTCAGCGGGCAGACCAAAGGCATCCCAGCCCATCGGATGCAGCACTTTCTTGCCGCGCAAGCGCTGAACCCTGGCGACCACATCGGTGATCACATAGTTCCGGACATGCCCCATGTGCAGGTTCCCTGAGGGGTAGGGGAACATCGACAGGGCATAAAAGGCCTCGTCGCCGGCCTTGATCTCTGGGGTGCTGTGTAGACCGTTTGCCTTCCAGGCCCGTTGCCAGCCGGCCTCAGTGGCCTGGGGTTGGTAGCGGCTGGACTCGCTCACGGGCGGATCGGGAGTGGAGCAGTGATGCTCCCATAGCTGCTGTTAGGCGAGGGGCCGCAGCATCGCGATGGCATCGCGATTGATCAGCAAGCTGGGGGTGCCGGGCTCCGATTCCAGTGCGAGAAAACAAGCGTCAACCCAGAGCGGTCTGCCGGTGACGCTGCTGCCGTTGAGGAGCTGGACCGACAGGGGCAGCTGCTCGCGGATCCAGGCCTGGATTTGGCGTACTCCTGGCTGGGAGGTGTCGAGGTCTCCTGGCCGCCATTCCCGACTGCTCCCCATAGGATCGAGCGCACTGGTGGGCCTCCATTCACAGGCTGTCGCGCGTGTTCCAATTCAGCAAGTACCAAGGTCTCGGTAACGACTTTTTGATGCTCGATGGGCGTCAATCGGGCGATACGGACTTCCTCTTTGGTTTGACTCCGGAGCTGGTGGTTCAGCTCTGCGATCGCCGCTTTGGGGTGGGAGGCGACGGCGTGATCCTGGCCCTGCCACCCAACGGCGGAGGGGAGTTGCGGATGCGCATCTTCAACGCCGATGGCACCGAACCCGAGATGTGCGGCAACGGCATCCGCTGCCTGGCCCGATTCCTGGCCGATTGCGATGGGGACGGCCCCGGCCGCACCTGGCAGGTCGACACCCTGGCGGGCCGGATCGTTCCGGAGCTTCTCCCCGACGGCACGATTCGCGTCGACATGGGCGCGCCCTTCCTGACGCCAAGCGAGATCCCAACGACCCTGGAGGTCGGCGAGGCGGGGCTTCCCAGCGGCGAACTGGAGATTGATGGCGAGCGGTTTGCCGTGGCCGCTGCCGGAATGGGCAACCCCCACGTGGTGGTGCCTGTGGATTCCGTCGATGAAATCGACTTGGAGCGTTTTGGCAGTCAGCTAGAGATCCACCCCGCGTTCCCGGCGAAAACCAATGTCCATTTCGTCGAGGTGCTCTCGCCCTCCCATCTGGTGATGCGGGTCTGGGAACGCGGGGCAGGCCCAACCCTCGCTTGCGGCACCGGAGCCTGCGCCACCCTGGTGGCCTGCCATCGCCTGGGGCTCTCCGAGCGCACAGCCCGTATCGACCTCCCGGGCGGCCCCCTGCAGATTCACTGGGACGCCATGAACGGCAAGGTCTTCATGGACGGCCCGGCGGAGCATGTGTTCGACGGTTCCATCCCGGATGCCGAGTCCGTAGCCGCGGCGCGTGGGCAGGCCGCAGAGACGGAGATGGTGCCCCCTGCCGTGGAGCAGTCCCAACCCCCCGCCGATTCAGGCGATCAGATCGACTGCGCGACGGTCTGCGCTAACGGCTGTATCCGCCCGGACAATTGCCCCAGCGAAGCCGCCCGAGCCAAGGTCGCGGCACTGCTCAACAGCACCTCCCTGGATGATCTGGTGACCCTGGCCACCAATTCCCTGGAGTCTCGGACCCGCGCCCGCTTCGAGCGCGAACCATGAGTTCGGATCTTCGCCAATACCTCGATTGCGCCGCGACCACCCCGTTGGCGCCAGAGGTTCAGGCGGAGATCCAACGGGTGGATCGCGAGGCCTGGGCGAATCCATCCAGCCTGCATGCCTTCGGCCTGGCCGCCGCCGAACAGCTCGAGCGCAGCCGCCAACAGATCGCTGCTCAGCTGGGCTGCAGTGGGGACCTGATCTTTACCTCCGGCGGTTCCGAATCAATTCATCTCGCCCTGCTCGGTTCCGCTGCTGAGCTCTGGGACGGGCAAGGGTCAGCACCTCGGCTCTTGCTCTCTGCGGTTGAGCACCCCGCCACCGAAGCGGCGGCGCTGCAGCTGCAACGGCAGGGTTGGCAGCTCGAGCGCATCCCGGTGGATCGCCAGGGCTTGATTGATCTTGCGGTCCTGGAGTCCCGGCTCGCGCCACCGACCCGTTTGGTGTCGTTGATCTGGGGGCAGAGCGAGGTCGGCACCCTCCAGCCCATGGACCTGATCGGTCGGCTCTGCCGTCAAGCAGGCGTGCTGCTGCACGTCGATGCGGTGCAGGTGGCTGCGCAACGGCCGATTGATTTCGATGCGCTGCCCATTGATTTACTCAGCGTCGCCAGTCACAAGCTCAGTGGACCCCGGGGTGTTGGCGCCCTCTTGATTCGGGATCAGGTGCCAGTCCGCCCAATCCAGGCCGGAGGCGGCCAGGAGCGGGGGATCCGTGCTGGGACCGAACCGGTGCCCTTGATTGCGGGCTTTGCCAAGGCTCTGGAGTTGCTCAACATCCAGCGCTTTCAAGGGGCGGAAGATCCGCTGATTGAAAGGCGTGACGCACTGCTGACGGGTTTGCTCCAGCTGCCCGGAGTGGAGCTGACCGGTCCTGATCCCCGTCAGGATCCTGAACAGCGCCTGGCGAATCACATCAGCTTGTTGGTCGCGTCGCCGCAGGGCGTGCCCCTCTCCGGACGCTCCGTCGTTCGGGCCATGTCATGCCTGGGCTACGGGATCAGCAGCGGCTCGGCCTGCAGCAGCTCCAAGGCGGCCGGCAGTCCGATCCTCGAAGCCATGGGAATCGCACCAGAGCGCAGCTCCAGCGGCCTGCGCCTCAGTTTGGGGTCCTGGCATCGCGACGCTGACCTTGCGCCTGTCCCGATCGCTTTGCGGGAGGCCATCGCCGCAGTGATGGCTGATTAGGGTCGGCCGAACGACATGGCCCGGATGCTCCCCGCTGATCTGCGACGCGCTGAAGCTGAAGCTGTTGAAGCGATTGCCGCTGCCCTTGCCAGCCAAGCCAAAGGCTTCTGGACCGCAGAATTTCGGTTTGAAGGACTGCGCATCCTGCCGGTCTCGCTGCGCCTGTTGGCAGCGCTGTTGCCTGCCCATGCTGAGGCCCGTTTGGTCTTCCCTGACGCCGGTGCAGCGGCCCTGGCCAAGCGGGACGCAGCGGAGCAGGCGGGCAGCATCACCGAACTCAGCGGAATCAAGCGACTCCAGCAGGCCGACGGCGGTAGCGATGGGCTTCTGGTCCTGGTAGCCCCGACCCCGGCGGACTACGAGGACGTTGAAGCCGTCTGCGCTCAGCACCGCGGCAGTGTTGTTCTGCTGAACGGAAAATTGGAGGATGCCGCGGTGGGGATTGGGACTGTGGCGCGCGAGCGTCGCAAGGGCTTCCTCGCCACCTGGCAGTCCGCCTATGCCCTCATCCCCACCGGGGAGGGCGCACTCAGACGTGCCTATCCCCTGGACTGGCAGCTCTACCGGCGAGACCCCGACGGCTATCGCTTCGTCAAGGACTTCGAGCTCAAGCCAGATGCTGAGCAGATGGCCGACGCCCTTGAGGGTGAAGGCGGCGGGGTCGCTCGAGGACTCAAGGCCGTTGATCGCCTGATCGAGGGGCTCCAGAACTAGCTCCCACGAATGCTTGTTTCGGCGGCCCAGTCTCCGTACAGTTCGAACTCTGCCTCCCCGCCATGCCTTCGTTGTCGCGTCGTTTCTCGCTGGTGGATGCGGGGGCTGCGGCGGCTGTGGTTTTGGCCATTGGCGGTGTGGTGTGGAGCCCCAAGCTCAGTGGCGCAGTCGCCCGAGCCACCGGCGGTTTGCAGCCAGTGACGGTGTTCGTCGATGTCCGTAACGTCCCGGTGGCCAATCCGCCTGCGCTCATCGCCGCTGCAAAGGAGCAAGGCAAGGTCTCGATCGTGATCCGCAACCAGCCCCACGGCTCGGTGGCGGTGGATGACGTCATTCCTCTGCAGCGTCAACTGGCCGCCGTTCTGGCCGATGGGAAGGTCGTCACCGCTCCCGATCCCAACCAACAGCAATTGGGCAACCTGGATGCCCGCTTTGTGCTCAAAGGGGAGGGCCGCAAGGGAGCCGGTGGAGTGGTGTTCGGAAACCAGACGCTCAAGATTGGTGCTCCCATTGAGTTGGAGGGACGGGAATTCAGGCTCAATGGCTCCGTCTCTGGGCTCCAACTCGGGGCCTCCTGACCATGGCGGGGCGGCGAGCAGGGGTTCTGAGTGGCCTTGGCCTAGCGCTGTTCCCCTCGCTTGGCCTCCAGGCGGCCGCCCCTGACAGTCGGGCGATCTCCCTGCCTGCTCCACCGCCTCCACTGGGATTTCCGCAACTGCAGACCCAGGTCAGCTGTCCAGCGTTGCAGACACGCCTGCGGCAGGTGCTTGGTGCCGAAGCCAGCGTCTGGAGCGTGAGCGTTGGCGATGGCTCCGGTCGGCTCCTGGCGGATCTGAACGGTTTAACGCCCCGTATCCCAGCCTCCAACCAAAAGATGGTCGCGACGGCCATGGCCTTGGACCGTCTCGGTCCCGACTACAGCCTCACGACCCGGCTCTGGCGTAGGGCCGATGGAAGCCTCCTGTTGACCGGTGAGGGGGATCCAGACTTCAACACCCCCCAGCTCCAGCGCTTCGCCAAGTTGGCGCTGGGACAAGGCGGCAGCAGCTCACCCACTCCCTCTGCGGTCCGTATCCAACTTCAGGAGGAGCCCCCCCAGCGCTGGTGGCCGGCAGGTTGGCCTGGTGAGGACCGTGTCGAGGCCTATGGCGCACCGATTACGCGTCTGGCTGTCACCAGCAATGCCAAGGCGATGGCCGTGAGCGACCCACCGAGTCGCCTTCAACAACTGTTGGCGGCAGAGATCAAACGTCAGGGAGGACAGGCCAGCATCAGCACCGTGGCACCGACCCCCAATGGGAGTCCCCCCTCCAGTGCGGTGTTGCTCCATGAGGAACGCTCGATCGGCATGCATGGCCTGTTGAGCCTGGCGAACACCGAGAGCCACAACTTCACTGCTGAGGTCCTGCTGCGCCAGGCCGCTGGAAGTTGGGACCAAGTCACAAGCCAGTGGCGTACAAGCCAATGGCTGGCCGCCCAAGGTCTACCGATGGCAGGGATCAAGGTGGTTGACGGCAGTGGTCTCGACCGCGGCAACCGCCTCACCAGCCGCCTGCTGGTGGCATTGATGTTGCGCATGGCGCAGCACCCAATGGCCGACCATTACTTCGCCTCAATGGCCATTGCCGGTGAGCGTGGAACCCTCCGCAACTACTGGTACGACACCGAGTTGCAGGGTCAGTTTTTCGGCAAAACCGGAACGATTCGAGGAGTGCGCTCCGTCAGCGGATTGCTGAACACCCCCGCTGGGCCTCGCTACATCAGCATGATTTCAAACGGGTCCAGCGCCCCCAATACGGTCATTGGACAACTGCTGCGTCAGACCCGCAACGGTGCGCTCTGCCCCTAGCGGTTTCCGGCTGCCTTGCGAATGCGATCCGCGGCGCGGCGGGCGCGGTTGATCGGCACGGCCTGCTGTTGACCAGCAACGGGGTTCGGCACCAGTGAGGCTGGATTGACACCCTGGAGCTTCACCAGCTCACGCTTGCCAGCCACAACCACCTGCCCCATCTCCCGCAGACGATCCTCGAGTTCACCGAGGACTTGTTCTGCATAGCGGTTCGCCCCTTCTTGGATCGTGCTGGCTTCCTGGCGGCTGCGGGCGATGAGGGCCTCACACTGCTGCTGGGTTTGCTGGCGGAACTGCAGAGCATCGCCCTGCACCCGCTCGGCTTCAGCCTGGCTGCTCTGCTGCAGACGAAGGGCCTCAACACGAACCTTCTCAAGTTCCGTGAGGCTCTGCTTCCGTGCTGCCTCGTGTTGCTCGCTGAGCTGTCGCTTGAGCTCGATCGCTTCTTGATCAAGCTGCTGGCGGCGTTGCAGCCCTTCCTGTTCGAGTTGCTGACGGCGCTGGCTGAACTGTTGCTCCAGCTGAGCCAGCCTGGCTTGATGCTCCTGTTCTGTCTTGGCGACCTGTTGCCGGGCCTGGGCGATCATCTGCTCGCACTGCTGGCGGGCCTGGTCGCGCAATTCCGCCACCTGCCGCTCGGCTTCACTGCGGATCGACTGGCTATTAATCAGCTGATCCCGCTGCTGCTTGGCCTGGGCAACGATGTCGTCCGCCTTTTGGCGGGCCTGCTGGATGAACTCATCCTTTTTGGCCACCAGTTCGTCGGCTTTGACCAACTGACCGGGCAGAGCATCCCGCACGGCATCCATCAATTCGATGGCGTCCTGCTCGTTGACCAAACGCCCGCCACTGAAGGGAACCCGGGTGCCGTCGAGAACGACTTCCTCCAGTTGATCCAGCTGGTCGAGCACGGAGGTCAGCTGCGTCTCAGACATCAGCGGGGTGCGTGGAGGGACTACTGATTAAAAAGCCTCGCCAGATCTTCTGCCACTCCTGTGGGGACCATGTGACCAACCGGTCCGCCGAAACGGGCCACCTCCTTGACGACCGAGCTGCTGAGAAAGCTGTGGGCCGTTGCCGTTGCGAGAAACAGCGTCTCCAGCTTCGGAGCCAGACTTTTATTGGTATGCGCGATCTGCAGTTCGTATTCGAAGTCGCTCAACGCCCTCAGGCCCCGCAGAATCACGCCGGCACCACAGCGCTCGGCGAATTCAACCGTGAGCCCGTCGAATGCCGCCACTTCGATCCGTTGGAGATGACCCGTCGCTCCACGGATCTGCTCGATCCGCTGCTCAACGCTGAAGCAAGGGTTTTTACCCGGGTTGCGCAGCACGGCAACCACCAGGCCATCGAACAGATGGGAACCCCGTTCGATCACATCCAGATGCCCAAGGGTCAGGGGGTCGAAGCTGCCGGGGTACAGGACTTTCATCCGTCGATCCTAGAAAGAGAAGGCTCGCTCAGACCCGCAAAGGCCCTGCTGTTCCTAGAGTTTGGGCTCTGAGGGCCTGATCCATGGCACTGAACGCCGACGCCAAGAAGACCTTGCTTCGCAAGATTCCCCACGGGGTCTTCATCTGTGGTGTGGCTGAAGGGGAAGAGGTCAACGGCTTCACCGCCAGCTGGGTGACCCAGGGCTCGTTCGAGCCGCCGCTGGTGGTCATGGCCGTCCGCTCCGACAGCACCAGTAACGGGATGATTCAGCGCACCAAGCGCTTCTCGTTGAACGTCCTCGCGGCCGACCAGAAGGATTTAGCTGCCGTCTTCTTCAAACCCCAGAAGGGCGTCGGTGGCCGTTTTGACGCGGCTCCCTTCAGCCTCGGCGAACTGGGCCTGCCGATCCTCAACGACGCCCTCGGTGGAGTCGAGTGTGAGCTCATCGGCCAGGTCGCCCATGGCGATCACACCGTGTTTGTCGGTGAGGTCAAGAGTGCCGTTCTTCACCGCGATGGCGCGGCCCTCGAACTCAGCAGCACCGGCTGGCAGTACGGCGGTTGAAGTCTCTGCTGCAGGACCCAGCTCGGCTCAAGGCTCGCCTCAAGGAGGTACCGACTGAGCCTGGTTGTTATTTGATGCGGGATGCGGAGGACCGAATCCTCTACATCGGAAAAGCCAAGGTGCTGCGCAACCGGGTCCGCAGTTACTTCCAAAGCGGGAGTGGCCATGGCCACTCCCCGCGCATCGCCCTGATGGTGAGGCAGGTCTGTGAGATCGAGTTCATCGTCACCGACAGCGAGGCAGAGGCCCTCGCCCTTGAGGCGAACCTGATCAAGAACCACCAGCCGCACTTCAACGTGCTGCTGAAGGACGACAAGAAATATCCCTACCTCTGCATCACCTGGAGCGAGGCCTACCCGCGCATCTTCATCACCCGCAGGCGGCGCTTCCGCTCACCCCTGGATCGTTTTTATGGGCCCTATGTGGATGTTGGCCTGTTGCGGCGCACCCTGGGCTTGGTCAAACGGGTCTTTCCCCTGCGTCAGCGCCCCCAGCCGCTCCATCGTGATCGGACCTGTCTGAATTACGACATCGGTCGCTGCCCTGGGGTCTGCCAAGAAAAGATCAGCTCCGAGGACTACCACCGCACCTTGAGGCAGGTGGCGATGGTCTTCCAGGGACGCAATGAAGAGCTGCTGGACCTGCTCCATGAGCAAATGGAGCGCTACGCCGAGCGCCTGGATTTTGAGAGTGCTGCCCGGGTGCGCGATCAGCTCCAGGGCATCGACACGCTGACGGCGGATCAGAAGATGAGCCTTGGCGATAGCTCGATCTCACGCGATGTCTTGGCCATGGCTGCCGACGAGCGGGTGGCGGCAGTGCAGCTGTTTCAAATGCGGGCCGGAAAGCTCGTCGGCCGGCTTGGCTTCACCGCCGATGCCATTGGCATGCCTTCAGCGGAGGAGGGGGCGGGAGGCGACCTGCCCCCTTCGGAAGCGCGTCGCGCTGCCATGGGGCGGATCCTGCAGACCGTGATCGAGGAGCACTACAGCCAGGTCGAAGGGGTTGAGATTCCACCCGAACTCCTGCTCCAGGCCCCCTTGCCCCAACAGCAGTTGCTTGAGGATTGGCTTTCGGAGCTTCGTGGCCGCAAGGTGCGTCTGTCCGTGCCCCAACGGGCCCAAAAGGCCGACCTGATCGAGTTGGTCGAACGCAACGCCAACTACGAACTGGAACGGGCCCGCCGCGCCAGCGAACAAAACCTCCTCGCCACCGAGGATCTGGCGCAGCTGCTGGAGCTGAACACCCCTCCCCGCCGGATCGAGGGGTATGACATCAGCCATATCCAGGGCAGCGATGCGGTGGCATCGCAGGTGGTGTTTATCGATGGCTTGCCGGCCAAGCAGCACTACCGCAAATACAAGATCCAGAGCAGCTCGATCCGCTCCGGTCATTCCGATGACTTCATGGCCATGGCCGAGATCATGCGGCGTCGCTTCCGCCGCTGGGCCCAGGCCAAGGCTGCCGGTGCCGATCTCAAGGAACTGCGGCGATCGGCAGGCTCAGCGCTTCACACGGGCGGGCTCAATGACTGGCCGGACGTGGTGATGATCGACGGCGGCAAGGGTCAGCTCTCTGCGGTGATGGAGGCCCTACGGGAGCTCAACCTCGATGAGGATCTCGTTGTCTGTTCCCTGGCCAAACAACGCGAAGAGGTCTTCATTCCCGGTGTAAAGGAGCCGTTGGAGAGCGAACCGGAGCAGCTCGGCGTTCAGCTCCTACGGCGGCTTCGCGACGAAGCCCACCGTTTCGCCGTCAGCTTCCACCGTCAGCAGCGGGGTGAGCGGATGAAGCGCTCCCGTCTCTCAGACATCCCTGGCCTTGGACCCAAGCGGATCAAGGAGTTGCTGGCCCATTTCCGCTCCATCGACGCGATTCAGCTCGCCAGCCCCGAGGCCCTGGCGGCAGCTCCAGGAATGGGGGCTGGTCTCGCCAAGGTGATCTGGGACCACTTCCACCCTGGCGGCGATGAGGTTGGCGCGGGCCAGCCCCAGGAGGACGCGGTTGACCTCGAGAATGATCGACCGTTGGAGCTGGCTGGGTGAAGCCCTTGCGTTGGATCCTGGCTTCGATCATTGCCATGCTGTTGCTGGCTCCCGCAGCGGCCTGGGCTGCGCCCGGGTTGTGCATTGGCCCCATCTGCGCCGACGAGATCAGCCGCAGCGCCAAACATCACTTCCAGCTGAGGATGCGCATCAGCGATCAGCGGGGCCACCGTGAGCGGATCGTGATCGACTGCCGCAACGGTCAGCTTTCGCCGGCGGCGGGACTGGTCGAACGCGGCTATGCCCAGGCCGTGGCCACCAAGGCCTGCCGCTTGGCTGGGGAGCCTGCATGAGCATCGGCATCTGGGTGTTGGGTGATCAGCTCAACCCTGATCAGTCAGCTCTGGCCAGTGCCAGGCCTGAGGACTGCCGGGTGTTGCTGCTGGAGAGCAGTTCGGTCCTGGAGCAACGGGCGTATCACGCTCAAAAAATGGTTCTGGTGTGGAGTGCCATGCGCCACTTCGCCGCCGACCTCCGCGACCAGGGCTGGACTGTGGACTACATCCAGACGGAGACGTTCAGCAGCGCACTCTTGGCCTGGATCCAAGAGCAGGGGATCCAGGAACTGCGGCTGATGGAGCCGGTGGATCGCGGTTTTCGCCGCTCCATTGAGCGGTTGTCATTGCCCATTCCCATCCACTGGATGCAAAGCAATGCCTTCCTCTGGAGCCGGGAAGACTTTGCGGCTTGGGCAGGGCGCTACAAGCAACTGCGTATGGAGCTCTTCTACCGCGAAGGGCGCAAGCGTTTTGGCGTTCTGATGGAGACCGCCGATTCACCCCTTGGCGGCCAGTGGAATTACGACCAGGAGAACCGCAAGCCCCCAACGAAAGGTCTGAGCGGTCCAGCCCCACTCTGGTTCGAGCCCGATGCCGTGACCAGGGCCGTCATCGAGAAGGTTGAGGGGCTGCAGCAGCGCCATGGCTTGCCAGGGGAGACCCAACCCTTTCGCTGGGCGGTCAATCGTGACCAGGCCCTGCAGGTCCTGGATCACTTCACTCAGACCCGCCTCTCAGGCTTTGGTCCTTTTCAGGACGCCATGGTCAGCGGTGAGCCCACCCTGTGGCATGCACTGCTCTCCCCTTACCTGAATCTGGGACTGCTCCATCCCCTGGAGGTCATTCAGCGGCTGGAGCGGGAGGGCCTTGAGCGGCAGGTGCCCCTGGCGGGACTCGAGGGAGTGATTCGTCAGATCCTGGGCTGGCGGGAGTACACCCACGGCCTCTATCACTGGTTTGGAGAGCAGTACGCAGAGGTCAACCATTTCGGGGCTTCAGAGCCCCTGCCGCAGTGGTTTGAGCAGCTTGGGGGGAGCGGGATGCGTTGCCTCGACACTGTTTTTGCGGAAATCGAGAGCAGTGGATACGCCCACCACATCCAACGCCTGATGCTCCTGGCGAATTACGGCCTGCTGGCCGGCTTGGATCCCCAAGCCTTAACGGCCTGGTTCCACCGGATGTTCATCGACGGCTTCGATTGGGTGATGCTGACGAACGTGCTCGGCATGGGGGTCTTTGCCGATGGCGGTCGCCTGGCCAGCAAGCCCTATGCGGCCAGCGGCAACTACATCAAGCGCATGAGCAACTACTGCAAAGGCTGCTCCTACGACGTCAAACAGCGCACTGGTCCCAAGGCCTGCCCCTTCAACAGCCTCTATTGGGATTTTTTGGCACGCCATGAACCTGAACTCAGGCGTAACCACAGGATGGGATTGGTGATGAAGCAGCTCAGCAAGCTTCCGGAGGAGGAGCTGGCTGCGATCCGCAGCACCGCGGCCAACCATCGCGCCCTGGCGGCCAGTGGTGGCGCCTAACTTGTTGCCCAGTTCGGCTCCGGCCTGTGATCACCCTGGCGGCCCTTCCTCCTGAGGCTTACCTCTGGTTCAAGACCCTCCACATCGTCGGCGTGGTGGTCTGGTTCGCCGGACTCTTTTATCTCGTCAGGCTGTTCATCTATCACCGGGAGGCCGAGGAGCTCGAGCCTGCCCTCAAGGATGCGTTCCAGGCCCAGTACGGGCTGATGGAAAAGCGTCTGGCCAACATCATCACCACACCGGGAATGGTGGTGGCTGTCTCGATGGCCATTGGCCTGTTGGTGGCCAACCCTGCCTGGCTGCAGCAGGGATGGATGCACGCCAAGTTGGCCTTTGTCGCGGCCCTGCTGGCCTATCACTTCTTTTGTTATCGCCTGATGGGGCAGCTGCAACAGGGGAGCTGCGGCTGGAGTCCCAAACAACTGCGGGCCCTCAATGAGCTGCCGACCTTGCTGTTGGTGATCGTTGTGATGCTGGTGGTCTTCAAGAACCAGTTCCCAACCGGAGCCGCCACCTGGTTCATCGTGGCCCTGGTGGTCTTCATGGCCGCCTCCATTCAGTTCTATGCCCGCTGGCGCCGCCTCCGGGCCGAGAAGGAAGCCGCCGCAGCCAGCTAGTGCGCCATCCCCTGATTCCGGTCCTGCAATCCGTCACGGCTGAATGCTGCCCAACGCGGCTGAATTTCCACTGCCACACCACCAACAGCGACGGCAGCCTCGCGCCTGAGGCCTTGGCCCAGCAGGCCCTCTCCATCGGCCTGGAGCATTTGGCGGTCACCGATCACCACAGCACAGCTGCTTTTTTGCCAATCCAGCGCTGGTTTGAGCAACAGGTCGAGAGCGGGATGAGCCCGCCCCAACTCTGGAGTGGCATCGAGATCAGCTGCCTGCTGGAGGGCTGCCTTGTTCATGTCCTCGGTCTTGGTTTTGATCCCGAACACCCTGCGCTGGAGCCCTATCGCCAGGGCCAAGCTCCGATCGGGGAAGCGCTGAAGGCCAGCGAGGTCAGGCGCCGGCTCCATTCCGCTGGGGGATTGGCGTTGCTGGCCCACCCCGGCCGGTATCGACTGCCGTTTCAGCGATTGATCCCCGCGGCCGCAGATCTGGGGTTCGATGGGGCCGAGGCCTACTACGACTACGACATGCAGCCGCAATGGCGTCCGACGCCGTTGGTGTGCGACTCGGTCTCAGAACTTCTGACCAAACACGCACTTCTGCGAAGTTGCGGTACCGATACCCATGGGTTCGAGCTTTGTGGCCGCTAGGGTTTCCGGAGATCCTGAACCCTTGCGATGGGCCTGTTTGATCGCCTGCTCGGCAATAACCAGTCGCAGTCTCCCCTGACCAAGCGGGAGCCAGCGAAGAAGAAGGAGGAAGCGTTCTTCCTCGACGCCGATTCCTCCAGCAGCATGGGGAATGTCGACTTCATGCGTCAGTCGAACACGATCCGTCGCACCTTCCCCGGCACCGCTGCCAGCCCTGGGAGCAAGGAAATCGTTGACGAGGTCGCCTCGATGACGGCCCGTCGTGTCATCAAATCTGATGGGCTTGGTGACCCGAAAAAACCTGAGGTGCAGACCGATCTGACGGGTGGCATCCCGAAGGAAGTCAAGAAGACGTTCTGCGAGCCGATGAGCCAGGCCGAGCTGGACGAGCGCAAGCGTGGTTCCTCCGTCGGCGTGAACGTCCCCGGTGGCCCTGCCGCCATCAACGCCCAGAAGCAGCAAGAGAAAGCTCAGCAGGCCGAAGCACAGCCCACCACCCCGACGAGCACGGCGAAGCCCGGGGACATTGGTGCCTTCAAGGGCTGGGTCAAGGACCTCTAACCCTCGATCAGCGCCTCCGCATTCAAGACCAGCTCACGCAGATGCGCGAGCTGGTTTTTTTGTGCCCCGCTCCAGAGCCCGCGGTGATGGGCCTCAAGCAGGCGTTCGCCCATGTCCCGTAGGGCCCAAGGGTTGTGGGTTTTCAGGAACTCCAAAACCTCGGGAGATTCAAGCCACTGCTGGCAGATTGAGCCGTAGCTCCAGTCGGGAACCCGACCGGTGCTCGCGTCGTAGGCGAAGAGGTAATCGAGGCTGGCGGCCATCTCGAAGCCACCCTTGTAGCCGTGCTGTTGCATGCCTTCAATCCAGCGCGGATTGAGAACGCGGGAGCGGAGCACCTTGTCGAACTCCTTCTCCAGGCGGTGGATGCGGGGCCGCTGATGGCGTGAATGGTCCCCGAACCAAACCGCTGGTGCGACACCACGAACGGACTCGACCGCAGCACTCAGCCCGCCCTGGAACTGGTAATAGTCATCGGAATCCAGAAGGTCATGCTCACGGTTGTCCTGGTTTTGCAGCACGACCTGGACTGACGAGAGGCGCTGCTGAAAACCATCCCGGTCGGAGGCAATGCGCAGGGCACCAGTGCCATCACCCTCGTAGCGCCAGCTGCCCCAATTCAGGTAGGCCTCGGCCAGATCACCACGCCCCTCCCAGTCACCACTGTCGATCAGACCTTGAAGGCCCGCTCCATAGGCCCCAGGGGCTGAGCCATAGACCCGCCAGGCATGACCATCCCTTTGCGCGGCTTGCGCGAGCGGGTTCTCCTCAGCCGATTCATCGGCTGCAGCCACCAGAGCCGTGGCGCGGTTGACCCACGCCACCAGCTGGGGAAAGGCGTCTCGGAAGAGTCCTGAGATCCGCAGGGTCACATCCACCCGGGGCCGACCTAAGGCCGAGAGGGGAATCAACTCCAGGTCCACCAGCCGTCGACTGGGTCCATCCCAGACCGGGCGGACGCCCAG
The DNA here is from genome assembly GCF_017859255.1 of Vulcanococcus sp. DEBay_Sum29NL08_54. Classification (NCBI taxonomy): domain Bacteria; kingdom Bacillati; phylum Cyanobacteriota; class Cyanophyceae; order Synechococcales; family Synechococcaceae; genus Vulcanococcus; species Vulcanococcus sp. DEBay_Sum29NL08_54. The sequence goes on along the minus strand of NZ_JAFMNJ010000001.1, from coordinate 73,297 downwards.
CAAGGCCAGGGCCTGGCCAATGTCCTCACCGCCATTGCGCATCGTGCTGGTGCCCCAGACCGACAGGGCGAGATGGCGAAGGGGCTCCCCCTCCTCCATCAAATGCTGATCGAGCAGGAGTTCTGCGCTACGTCGACCCAGGTCCCAGGCTGCTTCCGTCGGCAGCCCGCGCAAATCAACGCTGTAGAAATTGCGGCCCGTCGGTAAAAGATCCGGCCGTCCACGGGTGGGGGCACCGGAGGGCCCCGCCGCGATCCGATCACCTGCTACACCACGCAGAAAGGCCGTGCGCTCGGCCTCACCGCAGCCAAGCAGATTCGGCACGAGCCGTTGGCCAAGACGCTCCAGCACCTGCTCGGTGTGTTGCCCGACGGCCTCGTGGCTGTGCACTTCGCCCAGAAGTGAGCGGCAGAGATCAAGCGCCTGATCTTCAAGCCAGGCGATGGCATCCCCGCAGACCCTGGGGTGTCTGAGGCCGAGGGCGAGTAGCCGCTGCTGATCGACGGGCTCGAGGGGGGATTCTTCTGGGTCACTCCAGGGGTCCAGCTGCAAGGCCGCATCGAGGGCAAGGGCCTGGGTTAGACCGAGACCACCCTCCTGGGGGGGACGGGCCAGACAGGCCAGCAGTTCAGCGAGGGCCTCCGTCTCAGGAAGGGAGCCGAAGCGATGCAGACCGGTTCGGATCTGGGCTTCCTTGAGTTCACAGAGGTAGCCGTCGGCGGCATCGAGGGGATCCGCAGCGTCGCCCGCGGCCAAGACGTCGCTGAGTTCGCTGCGGCTCAGTTGCGTCAGGATCGCGCTGCGGAGCGTCTCGCTCCGAGCACTGCCTAGCTGTACGGATTCCCAGTACTCATCAATCAGAGCCTCGAGTTCCCGCAAGTCGCCATGGAGTCCTGCACGACCAAGAGGTGGGGTGAGGTGATCGAGGATGACCGCCTGGGCTCGGCGCTTGGCCTGGGAGCCCTCACCCGGGTCATTGACGATGAACGGATAGAGGTGGGGGATCGGGCCTAAGGCCAGTTCCGGGAAGCAGCCTGGCGAGAGTCCAAGTCCCTTTCCAGGAAGCCACTCGAGGTTGCCGTGCTTGCCCACATGGCAGACCAGCTGGACCGCTGCGGCTTGGTTCAGCCAGAGGTAGTGGGCCAGGTAGTGGTGGGTCGGCACCAGATCCGGGGAGTGGTAGCTGAGGCTTGGGTCCCTCTCGTAACCCCGGGACGGCTGGATCATCACCACCACATGGCCGTATTGCAGGCCATGGATGGGGTAGCCCTCCTTCTCCAGCGACGGATCCTGTTTTGGTGAACCCCATTGGGCTTCCAGGCGGCTGCGAGCTGCTGCGGGGATTCCGTCAAACCAAGCCAGGTAGTCGGCAAGGGGAAGGTGATCTAGGGCCTTCAGGTGAGTGCTTTCAGGGTCATTCGTCCGTCCGGCGAGCAACGCCTGAATCAGGCCGTCTCCGTCGCTTGGCAGCTGCTCCGGTAGTCCATAGCCCGCTTGCTTCAGCCAATGCAGCATCGCCGCAGCGCTGGCTGGGGTGTCGAGCCCGACGCCGTTGGCTAATCGCGCATTGCGGGTTGGATAGTTCGCCAGCACCAAGGCCAGACGGCGATCGGACGCCGGGGTCTCGCGCAGGCTGCACCAGCGCTGCACCAATTGCGCAACCCAATCGAGCCGCTCCCGCTCCGGTAAGTAGCGATGCAGAGCTGTGGCCAAGCGCGCATCAGCTCTGGTCAGCTCCTTAAAGGCGCCAACGCGTGTGCTGATGCGACCGTCGAGCTCCGGCATCGCCACCTGCAGGGTCAGATCCAGGGAGGACAGACCAACTGGACTGGCGCTCCAAGCCTCCTGCGTTTGGGTGCTGCAGAGCAGCTGGAAGACAGGAACACCGAGCGCGTCCCACAGCGGGGCACCGAGCCCTGCTTCAGCGAACTGCACCGAGGCGAAGGAGGTGGTGCAGACCACAGCCGCCACCTGTTCGCGCTGGAGCAGATCCAGGGTTCCTCGCTGGACCCCTGGGTCCCTGAGGCTGCTGACCCAGAGAGCCCGCGGGGCGAGCCCCTGTGTTCTGAGGGAGTCGAGCAGGGCCTCGGGCAAGGCCAAATCACCGGACTGCAGGAGCGCCCGGTAGAGGATGACACCGACACGCGGTCCGACATCGTCACGCCAGTCGTGGGCTTTCGGGTCCTCAACGGCGTGGACTTGGGGGAGCTGCAGCTGGCCGTGATCGAGCCAGTGGCCAAGGGAGCCCAGGACCTCCAGAAGATTGGATGTACCCCCTTCCCGGAGGCAGCGGCTGCTGGCTGTGGCGAGTTCAGCGGGAACGCTGCTGAGGCTGGCAAGGGCCTCGTCCTCATCGGCGGTCCCCGCCAGAACCACCAGCGCTCGTTTGGAGTCTGCAGAGGCCCACTGCCGGAACTGCTCGAGGCCATAACTCCAGTGCCCGCGTCCGCCAAGCAGTCGGATCAACACCAGCTGCGTGCCGCCAAGGCTGGTGCGGATGTAGTGATCGAGAACCGCTGGGTGCTGCAGGCTGGCCAGGTTGAGACCTTGGATCTGGCGAGCCGCTCCTGCCGGACAACTGTGCTGATCCAGGCAGGCCGACAGGGCAGCCAAGTCGGTGTCGGCGCTGGAGAGGAACACCAGCTCCGCCCCGGGTTGCTCCACGTAGGTCACCCCGTCATCAGGGCTGTGGCTACCAGGGACAGCCGCAAGACGGTGCATTGCTCCATCTTGCTGGTTCAGCACTCGCGCTTGGGCACCCAGCAGTGAGAGGATCGTCTGCAGCTGTGGCCGCCCCCACCGACCCCATGCATCAGTTCCTGCCCTTCGCCTGGTTCGGTGGCAAGTGTGTGCCCTTTGCGGAGGCCACGCTGTCGGTGGCAACCCACGCCCTGCACTACGGGACCGGTGCGTTTGGCGGAATGCGGGCGATCCCCAATCCGGCCGATGCCAACGAGATTCTTCTGTTCCGGGCCGACCGCCACGCCCGCCGATTAAGTCAGAGCGCGCGTCTCCTACTGACAGAGCTCAGCGAAGACACGATCCACAGCGCGATCCATCAGTTCCTGTGCGCCAATCGCCCCACCTGCCCGGTCTATCTGCGTCCCTTCGTCTACACAAGTGACCTGGGGATTGCCCCGAGGCTGCACAACATTGAGACCGATTTCCTGATCTACGGCCTTGAGCTCGGTGACTATCTCTCCCCTGAGGGGGTGAGCTGCCGGATTAGCTCCTGGACCCGCCAAGAAGATCGCTCCCTGCCCCTGCGCGGCAAGATCAGCGGCGCCTACATCACCAGTTCACTCGCCAAAACAGAGGCCGTCAAGAGCGGTTTTGATGAGGCTCTGCTGCTCAACAGCCGCGGCAAGGTCAGCGAGGCCAGCGGCATGAATCTGTTCCTCGTTCGCGATGGTGTCCTGATCACACCAGGTGTCGATCAGGACATTCTTGAGGGCATCACACGATCCAGTGTTCTGGAGCTGGCTAAGGCGATGGGGATCCCCACCCTGGAGCGTCCCGTCGACAAGAGCGAGTTATTCATTGCCGATGAAGTCTTCTTGAGCGGTACAGCCGCCAAGGTCACGCCGATTCGTCGTGTGGAAACCACTGAACTCAGTGCTGAGCGTCCGGTGATGACCGCCATTCGCGAGCGCCTGACCGCCATCACCGAAGGGCGTGATCCCGCCTTTGACCATTGGGTCACGCGCATTCGCCTGGACGGTTGATCGGTTGATGCTCGCCACACAACGCATCGGTTTCCTTGAACGCCTGCACAGCCCTGCGCGGCCAGTGCTGGTGTTTGACGGCGCAACGGGAACGTCGTTGCAGCAGATGGATCTGACTGCTGATGACTTCGGCGGCCTGGCCCTCGAGGGTTGCAACGAAAACCTGGTGTTCACGCGCCCGGATGCCGTCCAGGCGGTGCATCGTCAGTTTCTCGAGGCCGGCTGCGATGTGATCGAGACCGACACCTTCGGGGCGACCTCAACGGTCTTGGCCGAGTACGACATCCAAGACAAGGCCTTTGAGCTCAACAAGCGGGCCGCGGAGCTTGCCCGTGAAATGGCGGCGGCCTACTCAACGCCTGAGAAGCCCAGGTTTGTGGCCGGATCGATGGGTCCGACGACGAAGCTGCCAACCCTTGGGCACATTGGCTTCGATGAGATGCGCGACTCCTTTGCGGAGCAGGCCGAGGGCCTGATCGCAGGAGATGTCGACCTGTTCATCGTTGAAACCTGTCAGGACGTCCTGCAAATCAAGGCGGCCCTCCAGGGCATTGAACAGGCCTTTGCCAAAACAGGTGAACGGCGTCCCCTGATGGTCAGCGTGACCATGGAGACCACCGGCACGATGCTGGTGGGCTCGGATATTGCCGCTGTCGTGGCGATCCTTGAGCCCTTTCCGATCGATGTTCTCGGCCTGAACTGCGCGACCGGCCCCGAGCAGATGAAGGAGCACGTCCGCTACCTCTCGGCCCATAGCCCCTTCGTCGTCAGCTGTATCCCCAACGCGGGATTACCCGAGAACATTGGCGGTGTGGCGCACTACCGCCTCACACCCACAGAGATGAAGATGCAGCTGATGCACTTCGTCGAGGACCTGGGTGTCCAGGTGATCGGTGGCTGCTGCGGCACGACTCCGGCCCACATTGCGGCCCTGGCGGAGCTCGCTTCTGAACTGCAACCTGCAGAACGCAGCGTGCGTGGAAGCACTGAGCCGGATGCTGATGCTCCACGGCCAGCCCTGCAGTACGAACCCTCAGCCAGTTCGATCTACGGCGTTACCCCCTATCTGCAGGACAACTCCTTCCTGATCATTGGTGAACGGCTGAATGCCAGTGGCTCCAAGAAGGTCCGGGAGTTGCTGGCTGAAGAGGACTGGGATGGTCTGGTTTCCGTCGCCCGGGGGCAGGTCAAGGAGAACGCCCACGTTCTCGATGTCAACGTCGATTACGTCGGCCGCGATGGCGAGGCCGATATGCATGCCTTGGTGAGCCGTCTGGTCACCAACGTCAACCTTCCCTTGATGCTCGACTCCACGGAGTGGCAAAAGATGGAAGCTGGCCTGAAGGTGGCCGGTGGCAAGTGCATCCTCAACTCCACCAACTACGAAGACGGTGACGAGCGCTTTTTCAAAGTGCTGGAACTGGCGCGTGACTATGGCGCTGGTGTGGTGGTCGGCACCATTGATGAGGAGGGGATGGCCCGCAGCGCAGAGCGCAAATTCGCCATCGCACAACGCGCTTACCGGGACGCCCTGGAATACGGCATTCCAGCCCATGAAATCTTCTACGACCCTCTAGCGCTGCCCATCTCAACGGGCATCGAAGAGGACCGTGAGAACGGCCTCGCCACCGTCCAGGCGATTCGCATGATTCGCGAAAACCTCCCGGGCGTCCATGTGGTTCTCGGTGTCAGCAACGTCAGTTTCGGCCTGTCACCTGCGGCTCGCATCGTTCTGAACTCCGTCTTCCTGCACGACTGCTGTGAGGCGGGCATGGATGCGGCCATCGTGAGCCCTGCGAAAATCCTCCCCCTGATCAAGATCAGTGAGGAGCACCAGCAGGTCTGCCGCGATCTGATCAATGACCGCAGGCGCTTTGAGAACGGCGTCTGCGTCTATGACCCGCTGACGGAGCTCACCACGCTGTTCGAGGGCGTGTCCACCAAGGAAGCCCGCGCCTCCGGTCCCTCCTTGGCAGACCTTCCGGTTGAGGAGCGGCTCAAGCAGCACATCATCGATGGCGAGCGCATTGGCCTTGAGGATGCCCTGCGTCTTGCGCTTGAGACCTACAAACCGCTGCACATCATCAACACCTTCCTGCTTGATGGGATGAAGGTGGTAGGTGAACTCTTCGGCTCCGGCCAAATGCAGTTGCCTTTTGTGCTTCAGAGTGCCGAGACGATGAAGTCTGCGGTGGCTTTCCTGGAGCCATTAATGGACAAGGTGGAGGGTGAGAGTTCAGCGAAAGCGAAGTTCTTGATTGCCACTGTCAAAGGCGATGTCCATGACATCGGCAAGAATCTCGTTGACATCATCCTCACGAATAACGGCTACGAGGTGATCAACCTGGGCATTAAGCAGCCCGTCGAGGCCATCATTGAGGCGCAGCAGAAGCACAACGCTGATTGCATTGCCATGAGTGGGTTGTTGGTCAAGTCAACGGCCTTCATGAAGGACAACTTGGCTGCGTTCAATGAGGCAGGGATCAATGTCCCTGTGATCCTTGGTGGTGCTGCGTTGACCCCTCGCTTTGTCAATAAGGACTGCCGTGAGGTTTATGCCGGTCAGGTGATTTACGGCCGCGATGCGTTTGCTGACCTGCGGTTCATGGATGCCCTCGTGACCGCCAAAGCGGATGAGCAGTGGGACAACGCCAAGGGGTTCCTGGGTGCGATTCCCGAGGGCCTTGGTCTGGACAATGCTGGCGAATCTGACGGTCAGCCAGAGGGCTCTGGCGGCAAGGCAGCGGCTGAATCGACTCCCGCTGCGCTAACTCCCGTCTCAACGGAACGCTCCGAAGCCGTCCCTGAAGAGCCAGCCCTCACCCCTCCGTTCTGGGGAAGTCAGGTCCTGCGGGAAGACGCGATCGACATCGAATCTGTCTTCGCCTACCTGGATCGCAATGCCCTCTTCGCCGGGCAGTGGCAACTGCGCAAGGCCCAAGGACAGTCCCGCGAGGACTATGAGGCCATGCTCGCTGAGAAGGCTGAGCCGGTCCTCGCCCACTGGAAGCAGCGCTGCATCGATGAGGCCCTGCTGAGCCCTCGGGTGGCCTACGGCTACTACCCCTGTGGCCGTGATGGAAATGCCCTTGTGGTGTTTAACCCTGAGCAACACGACCAGGAGCTCGGACGCTTTGAGCTGCCGCGCCAGCGATCAGGCAACCGCTACTGCATCGCTGATTTCTATCGCGACCTCGCCCCCGGGGCCACAGACGTGCTGCCGATGCAGGCGGTGACCATGGGTGAGCGGGCCACCGAATTCGCCCAGGAGCTCTTCAAGGGCGATCAGTACAGCGACTACCTGTACTTCCATGGACTTGGCGTTCAAATGGCAGAGGCCTTGGCCGAATGGGTCCATGCCCGCATTCGCAGCGAGCTGGGCTATCCGGACCCCGCAGACATGCCCCTGCGCGATGTCTTAGCTCAGCGCTATCGCGGCAGTCGCTACTCCTTTGGTTATCCCGCCTGCCCCAACGTCCCGGATTCCCGTCAACAGCTCACCTGGCTGGGTACGGATCGCATTGGGTTGAGCATGGACGAGAGCGACCAACTGGAGCCCGAGCAGAGCACCACAGCTCTGGTCGCCCTGCACAGCCAGGCTCGCTATTTCTCCGCTTAGGGTCAGGGCCCCTCACCCTTGACCGATGGCCATTGCCGGACCTGGCGGCGTCGATGCTGCAATCGCCTCAGGCATTGATCTCGATGGAAGCCCGATCCCTCAGGAGATGCTGGCCCTCTACAACGAGGTGATGGATCTGGAGAGTCAACGGGCCCGCAGCGGCGTCAAAAAATCAATGCGGAACCGTGTGGTTAAAACCGGCTCGAAGCACTTTGACCAACAGACCCTCGATGCACGCCTCAAGGCGGCTGGCTGGGATGGCCTGAAGGACAAAGAGGTCGCCTTCTTCTACGGCTGAATCAGCCGCAGAGATTTTCCATGGTGTCGATCACTTCCTGTTGGAACTCCTCGAGGTCAGAGGAGTCCGATAGATCGACACCTTCTCCAGCCGCGTTCTGAGCTAACTCCTGGAAGTGGAATGCGCCCTCGCCGTTGGCCAAGAACTCAATGGCAGAGCTCTCGCCGCTCTCCTTGAAGGCATCGCAAAGGGCCAGGAAGGCGCCGTCTTCGGTGAAGTCCCAGCTCATGTAGGGGGGTTGGCTGAATGACCTTTAACGCCTTACCCCCCGATCCCGTCAACCTCCCCGGCGGTTTTGTTCCACTCCTTCGTCAGAATTGACGTCATTCACCGGCTGAAACCGGGCACAACCCAACGATGAACGCAGCTGAGACCACGTCCCTCAACGTTCTTGGAGAACCGTTGCAGGAGTGTGGATGTGACCCGATGACTGGCTGGTTTCGCGACGGCAGCTGCCGCACCAACGCAGCGGATTTGGGGCGTCACAGCGTCTGTTGCGTCGTCAATGAACAATTCCTCAGCTACTCGAAGGCTCAGGGGAATGATTTGACGACCCCGATGCCCGCCTATGGCTTCCCCGGGCTCAAACCCGGTGACCACTGGTGCGTCTGTGCAGCCCGTTGGCTCGAGGCCTACCAAGACGGCATGGCCCCACCCGTCCGCCTCGCAGCTTGTGAGGACTCCAGCCTGGACGTGATTCCCCTCGAGCTGCTTCAGGCCCACGCGGCGGACCAGTGACCGCCCTCAGCATCGGTGTCCTGGGCCTTGGGGCTTGGGGGCAGACCCTTTCTGATTTGTTCAGCCGCCAGGGGCACCAGATCAAGGTTTGGAGCCGCCGCAGCGGAGGGTCCCCTCTCGAAGCGATACGTGCTGTCGATTTGGTGCTGGTGGCCGTCTCCCTTGCAGGGAGCAAGCAGCTGGCCACAGACCTAGCTGGGGACTGGGACCTGCGAGTGCCGCTGCTGAGCTGTAGCAAGGGGCTCGACCCCGAGACCCAGCTCACCGCAAGTCAGATCTGGCAGGCCGCTAATCCCGAGCTCAACCCTCTGGTGCTGAGTGGTCCCAACCTTGCGACTGAATTGGCCCAGGGCTGCCCGGCGGCGAGTGTTTTGGCCGGGGTGGAGCTCGATCGGGTTCAGCAGCTGCAGCGGCAGCTCAGCTCCGATCAGCTGCGGCTTTATGCCAGTGCCGATCCGCTTGGAGTGGAACTCGCGGGTGCGCTTAAAAACGTGATGGCGATCGCGGCTGGTATCTGCGATGGCCTGCAGCTCGGAGCCAACGCCAAGGCCTCGTTGCTCTGCCGGGGGATGGCGGAGATGGGACTGGTGATTCAGAACCTGGGGGGAGAGCAGGGCAGCCTCTACGGGTTGGCGGGTCTGGGTGATCTCTTGGCAACAGCGAACAGCCCCCTCAGCCGGAACTACCGCTTTGGTTTGGCCCTGGCGGGAGGGGCCAGTGCCAGCGAAGCCCAAGCCAGCGTTGGCGCCACTGTCGAGGGATTCAAGACTGCTCAGGCTGTTGCGGCACTGGGCGAGCGCCACGGCTGGTCCCTACCGATCTGCCAGCAGGTGGTGCGTACGGCAGACGGCCGAAGTAGCCCCCAAGAGGCGGTTCATGCCTTAATGCAGCGGTCCCTTCGTGATGAGCAGGCCTAGCGCTGGATGCCTGAGCTTCCTTCCGATCCAACGGCGCGGCGGGCTCTGCTGATCGAGGCGTTTGCTGATGGTCCCCTGTGCGGCAACGGCGCAGCGGTGGTGGAACTGCAGGAGGCGGCCAGCCCAGAGTGGATGCAGGCCCTGGCGGGCAGTTTGAAGCAATCTGAGACGGCCTTTCTTTGGCTGAACCCCAGGCAGCAGTGGTGCATTCGCTGGTTCACACCAACCTGTGAGGTGCCCCTCTGCGGGCATGCAACGTTGGCCGCAACCCTGGCCCTGCAGCACTGGAACCTGGTTCCAGTAGGAGACGAGCTCCGCCTGGCGAGCCGAAGCGGTGGCTTAGCGGTTCGCGTTGATCCGCAGGTGAGGGGAGCTGCCTCCCTGGTGCTGCCCAGCGAACCCCTCATCCATGAGCAGGCACCGAGCTATCTGAGGCAGGTTCTGGACAGCGACGTCTTGGGCTACTGGCGCTCGAACTTGGGCTATCGCGTCGTACTCGTGGACAGCGCGCTGATCCTGCGGGAGCTCCGGGGGGTGAGTGAGCGCCTCGAAGGGGCTGATCGTCAAGGTCTGGTGGTGATGCAGGCCGGGAGCTCCGCTGAGCTCTTTGGCCAGACCTGCGACTACCAGCTGCGCTTCTTTGCCCCAGGCCTCGGCATTGAGGAGGATCCGGTAACGGGTTCAGCCCATGCCCTCGTCGCCCCCTGGTGGGCCGATGCGCTCGGCAAGTCCACCCTGCACGGCTGGCAGCCCTCGGCCCGCTGCGGCGGGATGCGCTGTGAGCTCCAGGAGGGTTACCGCGTGCGCCTTAGTGGTCTGGGCCATGTCCTCTGGTCAGGCTCAGTCGCAGCCGGCCCTCCAGGGCATGTTCCAGGCGACTGGAGCGTCTGCAGTCAGGACTGAGTGGCGCTTTAATCAGATCTGGCCTTGGTCAAGGAGATGGGCGTTCTGGGGCGCTACGGCACAGCAGCGCTGCGCTGCAGCGACGTGGCTGAAGCCAACGGTGCGCTGGTCCCCCTGGATACCGCTTTGGAAGGCCTTGCGCGCTGCGAGCCATTCGTCATTCGCCGACTGGAATCGGCCACACCGAAACATCTGCGCCGGGAGGGGCCCAAGCCAAATCCCTTTCTTCCCTGGGATCAGCGCCTGGAGGTGGAACGACTCGGAAGCAGCCACCTGTTGCTGCTGAACAAGTTTCCCGTTCAACGGGGCCACCTGCTCTTGATCACGCAGCAGTGGAGGCCGCAGGCCGGCTGGCTCGAGCAGGCCGACTGGAGGCAACTGGCTGCTGTTGACGCCTGCACCAGTGGTCTTTGGTTTTTCAATAGTTGCCCCGAAGCCGGGGCGAGCCAGCCCCATCGCCACCTGCAGCTGCTGCCGCGGGAGCCGTCTGAGGTCTGTTGTCCCCTCGACAGCGCTATCCGGGCCCAACTGGCTGGATTGGAGGATCCCTGGCCCTGGCGCTATCGCGTGAGTCACCGGACCGCACCGGCTGGGGCTGAAGCGGCGGCGGAACTCGAGCGCCTCTACCTCGAGCAAACGGAGAGCTTGGGTCTTGGGCAACCGTCGATGTCCGAGCACCCAGGAGCTCCCTACAACGTGCTGATCAGCCCCGACTGGTTCATGACCGTGGCCCGCACCAGGGAGCACGCGGCGGGGTTCAGCGTGAATGCCCTTGGTTTTGCTGGCTACCTACTGCTCACGAACGGCTCCGATCGGGATTGGCTCGAGCGCCATGGTCCTTTGGAGCTGCTGCGAACGGTGGCTCAACCTCGGTGAATTCACCGACGACGCGGGGGACGGGTCAAGGTTTTGCTGAAGCAAGCACACCTTGTTTCCATGCCCACCACGCGGGAGCAGGCCGCAGAAGTTAAGCGGCATCGCGGTCTTGTCCTCGGAACAGCACGGCACTACGCCCAGCGCTGCAGGGAACCCGTCGACGATTTGATCCAGGCTGGCTGGGTCGGTTTCCTCAGGGCCTCAGCGCGGTTTCAGCCAGGACCTGACCGCAGCCTTGGTGCCTATGCCAAGCCCTTTGTCCGCGGCGCAATCCTTCGGCACCTCAGAGACAACAGCCGGCTGGTGCGCTTGCCCCGATCTGTTCAGGATCGGTTAGCGCAGTTGAACAAGATTGAGGCCGCTACTGGCAACCAAGCAACAGTGGGCTTAGGCCGCCGACTGGGCTGGAGTGAGACAGCCTTGCGTGTCCTGCAGCAGGCCGAACAGCTAGAGAGGCTCGATTGGCTTGACCCTGAGCGCTGTGAGGGGATCGCAGCCATGGACGACGAGACAGACCCGTTGCTGCCACGGGCAATGGCGCAGTCCTGGTTGGCGTCGATCCAGCAACGCCACAGTCAGGTTGTGGAGCTTGTGGTCTTGGAGGGCTACAGCCTGCGCCGGACCGCTGGTCTGCTGGGGATCAGCTCCGCAACGGTCCGGCGCAGGCTTCACGCTGGACTGGAGGAGCTCAGGACTCGCTGGAATCCTGCATTTGGCGCTCGAGGGTGCTCAGGGCCGCATTGATCGCCGCCAGCTGACGCTCCAGACCGTCGCGCCAGAAGGTCAACATCTGATGCTTGCGCTCTTGGTGACGGCGACGCATCTGGGCCGGAGAACCCGCATCAGCGCAAGCAAAGAACGGAGGAATCATGGAGAATGCTTGAGTTCAATCGTTCTAGCCAGCAGCAGTGGTTTGCCGCGACAGGCGGCAGGAGCATCAGCCTCTGTGTTGATTTCGATCAGCCGGAGATAAAAGAATTCGGAGCAGCAACGCACCCCACCGCCAATCATTCGCACGTTGAGAGCAGTTGGTCCCATAGGTCTGATGAGACCCCTCGCAATTGCTCTCGTTGGCGGCGTGTTGATCGCCCCTATCCCGGCTCAAGCCGATGTGGCCTTGATGGCCGGCCAGCAGGCCCGGCCGCTGCAGGGTGCGTTCAACACCGTTCCGGTCCTGCACTCCAACCAACCGGAGGAGGTGCATGGACCAGGCATCCTGGTGACGACAACACCCGGACAGACCATTGCGGCGGAGACGGGACAACCCCTTGCCAACGCCACCTACACCTTTAACGGTGAGTTCGGCCTTCACGTTCACCACAAGTACTACCCGAATGACAAGAGCCGCATGGGTAGCGGTGGTGGACGCCGCGGTGAACTCACCCTGGCCACCCTGCTGATCAACCCCAGCAGTCAGCCCGTTCACATTCGCTTTGAGAAAGGGGCTGTCCGCAACAGCTTTGAAGCGCCCTACCAGTCCGACAATCTGATGGGCGTGAAGCCTCTCGGCCATCGCCCATGGAACACCGGGCCAGGGGACGCGACAGCCGTGCAAATGCTGCGCGGCAAGCTGGACCGGAGACTGGCCGATGAGATCACCATCCCCGCCCGCAGCAGGATTGTTCTCTTCAGCACTCAACTCCCAGCCAAGGGCATTGCCAATGGACTGCTGAAGGGACGAAGCGATGGACCGTTCCAGATGGCTGTGGTGGCCGCCGAGGATCCCCAGTCCGATGCAGATCTGATCGCTGTCCTGGATCAACGGCGGTTGGCACCGGGTCGGGTTTACCTCAGCCGGATTCGCCAAATTGAAAACGGCACGGTCTTCTCACGGGTGGCGGGCGTCGCCATTGGCGACGAATACACCGCAAGCGTGTCCCATGACCTCCAGCAAGGTGCACTGCACGTGCCCCTCACCAGCACCAACCGCCACCATTTCGGCACCGGGGAAGTTCAGATCAATCCCCTGGTCACCCGAATGGTTGATTCCTCGTTAAACAACGTCGGGACCTACGGGGTGCGCTTTGACGTCACCATGAATCTCACGGGCACAGGCCCCCACAAGTTGGTGCTCAGCCATCCCACGATCAATGGCCGAGGCAAATTCACCGCCTTCCGCGGCTCAATCCGCATCGAAACATCCGATGGATACCAAGAGGTCCACGTCGGGATGAAGTCCGGCGAAAGCCTCCCCATTGCCGACCTTTATCTACGGCCGGGTCAGAGCAATCCCGTCAAGGTCAGCCTGGTCTATCCAGCGGATGCAACCCCTGGGCACCTGCTGAGCGTGGTTTCGGACCAGCAATTGGCCAATCTCAAACAACGGGAGACGATGACTGCGGTCGCTGCTGCCGCCACAAAACAAAGCCCACCCGAGGTTCCTGCAGCGGCGATCAAGTCACCAGTCTTTGAGCCTGTGACGATCAGGCCGGTCGCGCCACCGGTCGTCGCTCCCCCGCAATGGGTTGAGCCCCCACCGGCACTTCCCAATCTGGAGGGCGTTTCTGCCGCAGTGATCAACCCGACACGCATGAGTGAGAGCTTGATGCTCCGCTACCAGCAGGCTGTCGAGGCCCAACAAAAGATGATGAACTCCCTGTTGGGTCGATAACCTCAACAACAGTTCCCGAGCCTGAGTGAGCCAGCGAGAGACCGACAAACGGCGGATCTCGCTGGAACTCAGCGAGGAGCTTTTGGACTGGATCGACGGGCTGAAAGGTCAGCTCGGCTTGCGCAGCCGCGGCGCCACGGTTGAACGCCTACTTCAGGAAGTCAGGGGATCCCAGGACGAGGACGCAGACCAGGACGACTCCTCGCAATCGCAGCCTCACAAGACTCCGGAGGGGGAGGAACGGGACTCACTCGAGGTCGAAGAAGAGCAGAGACCCATTCCCCTCGACGAAGACCTTTCAATTGTTCTCGTGCACTCAGGCTTGGTCGCACAGCGAGACCGGAGCCGTGTCTCATCCGAGAGCAGTGAGGTTTTGCGGGAGGGGTCCCCGGAGCCTCCTGCCGCCACAGGCGGCATTCAGCTTCCCGGCTTCGTGCGCAAGCAAGCCAAGCGCGTCAAGCAAACCCTCGACGCGCCTCCCCGCGCGGCGACGCCTGACGCCACGTTGGCCCTGATCCACCGGCTTGAACTGGAACAAGCCATGCAACAGGTCGCCTCGCACTGGAGCGAGGTCTACGGCCAAGCGCCAACGGAGGCTGCGCTGGAAGCGGCCATGGTCTGGCTCGGCCGGGATATCTGGCCGCAATCGGGGGACAGCGACGGACGTCCCTTCGGCTGGAACCTGGTTCAACAGGTGATGTTCTCCTATGCGCCCGAGTGGGAGGAGGGGACCCCGACCCTTGAGCGCGTGATCGTTGCTGCGGGAATCCTTGAGGACCCCTTTGGTGGATCAACGCTGGCCGCACGTGTTCCGAGCTTGATCACACGCTTCGTCCAGCGTCACCGAAGCCGCAGCAAGCGAAGCACCTCCTTTGATGCCATCGACAACAGCATGACGGTGCACAGCGCCCTGAAGATGCTCCAGCTCGCCACGGTCGCCGATCGCCCCTACAGCCTGCGGGAGATCAGGGAGGCCTACCGCACCCAAGCCGTCAGCCATCACCCTGATGCCGGCGGATCAGCTGATGCGATGCGTCGCCTCAACGAGGCCTACCAGTTCCTCAAGGAGCGCTATCGCGACGTTGCCTAATCACAGGTCGCAGACGAGACTCGTCGCCAGTCCCGGGATGCGACGATTCTCAGACGCTAAAGCAGTGTGGATTAGTTCTTTATAGATAGGCATTTGTCGTTGTTTTGGCTGCACGAGGCAATGCATTGACAGCCTGCACAAGACCGAGCATTCAGGCGATGTCCTTGCATCTCACCAGCACTGTCCAACACTCTGGACAACGCTCAAGAAGTCAGTTCAGGCCTGCTTTCCCAAAGGCGCGTACCTGCTGTAGACACAGGTACGCGTCTGATTCCTTCTGTGTATCGGCTCATTTCCGGTGTTTTCCGGCAAAACCAACTCGATCGTCTCCTATTGGTCCTACTGAGGGTCTAGGCCTGGAAGGCCACAGCGACCCACGAGAAGAGCTTCGGTAAAAGTCTGCGCAAGTCCAGCCAGAGGCATTCGAGGAGTGTTTCAGTCGGTACGCCTGAGACGCAGTTCAGGTCTTGTGATGAGGAGATGATGGGACTGACAATGTCGCGCTGTTTCTCACCCTTTCGGTCGTGCAGAGAATGAGTCTCAGGCAACCCATTAGACCAGCGCGCTGAGACTATGCACGCGTCTCATCCAGGACAAGAGCGACATGTCTAATCCTGTGAGTGAGCATGAAAAAAGCCGGCGTGTGCCGGCCGATGACTCAAGAGGGATGAAGCTCAGCAGGGGGTCTGCATTCCTTGAATCAAGAAATCGAAGTAAGGAGCGGCGACGGCAGCATCCTCTTGGCTGAGCAGCACCAGAGCGGCTTCCTTCATGCAACGCATGGATTCGACCATGCCGGGCATCGGAACACCGAGGCTGTTGTACATCTCACGAGCACCCTCGAGGCCAATCTTCTGAATCAGCTCGGTGCTGCCAGCCAGGACGCCGTAGGTGACCAGACGCAGGTACCAGCCGAAGTCGCGCAGGCACTGGGCCCGTTGCTTAGAGCCGTAGGCGTTGCCGCCAGGTGCGACGTATTCGGGCTTACGGCTGAAGAGCTGCTTCGAGGCTTCGTCAACGATCTTCTTTTCGTTGTCAGTCAGGATCCGGACAACGGAAAGGCGATTAGAGCCGGTGGAGAGGAACTCCACCATGGAGCGCAGCTCACCGCCGGTGGGATAGCGGAGCTGATCGTCTGCCTGAAGGATCAGATCGCGTACGACGCTCATCGAAACCACCATTGACCCAGCCACTGTATCCAGGACAAGCGCTGAAAAGCCCCGCTCTGAGCAGGTGTTTACGCACCGATAGGGTCAAAGAAGGACGGCAAGCGGGTGATGGCAGCAAGCAAGGTGCAGTTGGGCTCAACCATCGAGGTCCTGGTCACAGGGCTGGGCCATGAGGGCCAGGGCGTGGGCCGCTGGATGGAAACCGCTGTGTTTATCCCCGGGGCACTGCCTGGTGAAACGGTTCAAGCCCGTGTGCGCCGTTGTGCCAAGCGGCATCTGGAGGCTGATCTGCTGGAGGTCAGTCAGGCGAGTCCCGAACGGGAAAAGCCGCCGTGCATCCTTGCGGAGCGCTGTGGAGGCTGCAGCCTCCAGCACTGTTCCAGTGCGATGCAGCTGGAGTTGAAGCGGGACCTGGTTCAGCAGAGCCTCAGCCGGCTGGCCAAATTGGAGACCAGCGTTGAGCCGGTTTGGGGCTGTGAGCAGGGCTTTGGATACCGAAATCGCGCCCTCATCCCACTGGAGCGCGCGGAAGACGGCCGCTTGAGGGCGGGCTACTACAGACGCGGCAGCCACAAGATCGTCAATCTCAATCACTGCCCGGTCCTTGATCCAAGGATCGATGCCTTGATTGAGCCGATCAAGAAGGATTTGGAGAAGACCGGCTGGCCCGTTGATGTGAACCTCAGCGCCAAAGGCGGGCTGCGTCATCTGGCCCTACGCGTGGGATCAGCAACGGGGGAAATCCTGATCACGCTGGTGAGCAGCCACCGGCAACTCAAGGGACTTGAGTCCCTGGCCCAACGCTGGATGGAGCGATGGCCGGAGGTCGTCGGGGTCGGGCTCAACGTTCAGCCGAAGGCCTCCAACGTCGTAATGGGCCCAGAGACTGACCTGATCGCCGGACGCGCCTGGCTACTTGAAATCTTTGATGGCATTGAGCTGCGCATCGCAGCTGACACCTTCTTTCAAGTCAACACAGCCCAAGCGCAGCGGCTGGTTGAACCACTGCGGCAATTCTTTGCTGCAGGGAAGAGCGCAACGGTGATCGACGCCTACAGCGGAATCGGGACCTACAGCCTGCCCTTGGCACGCTCTGGCCTGAAGGTCCTAGGCCTTGAGGTGCATCCCTTGTCGGTCAGCCAAGCCACGGCCAATGCCGAACGCAACGGGATCACGACCGCCTTTTTTGAACAGGCTGACGTGGCCGCGGTGCTGGCCGAGCGTTTGAAGATGACCGGATCCCTCCTGGTGGATCCGCCCCGCAAGGGACTGAGTGCCGAGGCGCTCGGCGCCATCCTTGATGGCACTCCAGATCGGTTGGCCTACATCAGCTGCAATCCCTCGACCCTGGCGAGGGACTTACAGCAACTCTGCGGTGAAGAAGGCGGCTACCGCCTTGAGACGGTTCAACCAGTTGATTTCTTCCCTCAGACGAGCCATGTCGAGACCCTGGCCCTACTGACCCACAGCGGTTCAGCCGCGTAGCTGGGCACCGAACTGCTTTTCGAGGGCCGCACGGATTTTCTCGTGCGCCTCGTCGACCTCGGTGTCCTTGAGCGTGCGCTTGGGATCCCGATAGCGCAAGCGGAACGCCTGGCTGCAGGAGTCTTGCGCGACCTGCTCCCCGTCGTAGCGGTCCACCAGTTCAGCCTGCTCCAGGAGGGGCTTGCCCGCCTTGCGGATCGCATTCAACAGCTGAGCGCTGGCGGTGTCCGTTGGGACCACAAGGGCGAGATCGCGCTCGGAGGCGGGCACCGTGGCGAAGGGGGCAAAGCTGGGTTGCCAGCGATTGCGCCGGGTCGCCGCACTCAACAGCGCGCCAACCTCCAATTGGAAGAGATAAGTGGTGGCCGGTAGATCGAACTGCTCCGCAAGGGCCGGATGGATCTGACCGAAATACCCCAGTGGCCGCCCTTCAACCACGATCTGGGCTGCACGACCGGGATGGAGCAGCGGATGATCACTCAACCGCCTGTCCTCCAAGGGCAGCTTCAGGGCGGCGAGTGCTGATTGGAGAACACCACGGGCACTGAAGTAATCAGGCGCTTGGGGCTTGCCGCTTTGGCTCCAGAGCTCGGCCTGACGGGAACCACAGATCACACCAGCGAGGTGTTGGCTTTGCGGTGAACCCTGGGCCTTGGCATCAAACACATTGCCAATCTCGAAGGCCCAAAAACCGCCACGACCAGCCTTCAGGTTGCGCTGCGCCGCCGAAAGCAGGTCATCGACCAGGCTGTCGCGCAGGTGGCTGTAGTCGGCCAACAACGGATTGGCGAGGGCGACGCGGCGGCTGGGATCAGCACCCGGACGGTCGACCTCTGCAGGGCCGAGGGACAGGCTGCAGACCTCCTGGAGACCAGCGCTAGCCAAGAGGCGGCGCAGCCGGCGCTCGGCCTCCTGCAGCGGGGTCAGCCCCCCCGGGGCAATGGGGTCCGGCAGGTGACTGGCGAAACGGTCGTAGCCCACCAAGCGGGCAACCTCCTCAATCAGATCCACCTCCCGTTGCAGGTCCATGGCCCGGGCAGGCGGAACCTGCACCAACCAACCCTCCTCGCCGGCCTGAAGGCTGCAGCCCAGGGCCTCGAGGATCCGCTCGATCTCTGCATCCTCTAGATCGATCTCCTCGCCATCGGCCGTGACCACAGGACCGAGGAGGTTATGCAATGCGTCGCGGCGTAGCTCGAGTGGCGGCTTGGCTCCCTCGACACGTTGATGCAGCCAGCGACCGTCCAGTTGGGCCCCGCAGATCTCCTGCAGCAAGGCCACGGCGCGGTCGGCGGCAGACAGGGTGACTTCGAGCGGCAGGCCCTTTTCAAAGCGACTGCTGGCGTCGGTCCGCAGCCCCAAGCTGCGGGCGCTCTTGCGGACGGTCTGGGGAGCAAACATCGCCGCCTCGAGCCAGATCGATGTGGTCTTCTCCTGAACAGCCGACGCGTCACCTCCCATGACACCGGCCAGCGCAATCGCGTGGTCCGCGTAGCTCACGACCCAGGCGTCTTCACTGAGGCTGTGGTCGCTGCCATCGAGGGTCGTAAAGGCTTCGCCAGGGCGGCCAGCGCGGAGATCGATCGCCGCCGGGTCGAGGCGGCCTTCGCTCAATTGGGCCAGTCGATCTGCATCAAAGGCATGCAGGGGCTGTCCCTGCTCCAGCATCACCAGGTTGGTGATGTCCACGACGTTGTTGATCGGCCGGAGACCAGCACGCTCGAGTCGGCTCTGGAGCCAACGGGGCGAGGGGCCGACCTTGAGGCCCGAGAGGGCGGTCAGACTGAACAGGCCGCCGTCTTCGATGCGGTCTTGAACATCGGCGCCCACAGGCAGTGCCTCGGAGCTGACCACCGGTGCTGCGGAGGGCAGGTTGAGGGTTGCCCCAGTCAGTGCAGCCACCTCGCGGGCGATGCCGAGCATCGAGAGACCATCGGGGCGGTTGGCGGTAATCGCCAACTCCAAGACCTGATCGTCGAGACCAAAGAGGGGGCCAACCGGGCTGCCGATGGCCGGAACGGACTCAAGGGCCTCCTCGAGAACAACAATTCCGTCCGAGCTATCGGCCAACCCGAGCTCTGAGAGCGAGCAGATCATTCCGCTGCTGGCGACCCCGCGCAGCTCTGCGGGCTTGATCTTTAAATCGACGGCCGGCAGGTAGGCCCCCACGGTGGCGACGGCGACGTGAATGCCGGCGCGCACATTTTTGGCTCCACAGACGATCTGTAGCGGAGCTTCAGCGCCGACTGAGACCGTGCAGACGCTCAGCTTGTTGGCGTCCGGGTGGGGTTCCCGCTGCTCAACAAAACCAACCACCACCCCTGCTGCACGGGCGGCCAGATCGGTGATCTCCTCCACCTCGAAGCCGGCAATCGAGAGCTTCTCAGCGAGAACGTCCGGTGCCAGATCGCAGGCCACCAGCTCCCGGAGCCATTGGAGCGAGACCTGCATCTGACACGGGCAAACAGAGCGTCGACTTTAAAGAGGCAAGACACCAGGCCAGGTCAGGCGACAAGGTATGGTTGTCCACTGTCCAATCGCATCGCACAAGCGGCGCAACGTCCTTTATGGCTAAGAACAAGGGCGTCCGGATCGTGATCACTCTCGAGTGCACGGAATGCCGGTCCAACCCCGCCAAGCGGTCCCCTGGCGTGTCTCGTTACACCAGCCAGAAGAACCGCCGCAACACCACTGAACGGATTGAACTCAAGAAGTTCTGCCCGCACTGCAACAAGTCGACGGTCCACAAAGAGATCAAGTGATCTCGGCGGCGTGATCTCCGCGTTCTGCATTTCTCCTCCGTTCAGTCATGCCTAGTTCCTTCTTCAAGAAACGCCTTTCACCGATTAAGCCCGGTGAACCGATCGACTACAAGGATGTCGATCTGCTCAAGAAGTTCATCACCGAGCGCGGCAAAATCCTGCCCCGTCGTCTGACTGGCCTCACCGCCAAGCAGCAGCGCGATCTGACCAACGCGGTCAAGCGCGCTCGGATTGTGGCTCTCCTGCCCTTCGTGAATCCCGAGGGCTGATCCCTGAGCGTTGCGGTCTTCCACAGCGGCGATCTCGTCGGTCTGCAGGAGTCCCGCTCGCCTCAACTTGCCATCGTTGAATCCATCCAGGGCAGCAAAGCGCGGCTCAAGGTTGGATTTGACTCCAAGCAACAGGTTGTCCCGCAAAGACACCTTGAGCTCATCTGCCCCCTGCCCAGTGGTGCGTCAGCGCCGCAGCGGCTGGGGGCTTCTCCATGGGCCCTCAACCACGACCGAGTGGCAGCGGCCAAACCACGCCCCTCCGCTTGGGGGGCCGCATGGCTCCTGCTGAAGGACTCCGGCGAAGCCGTGAGCTTGCAGGAGTTTTGCGATCTGCTCTATGGCAACACTGAACCGCTCCAGTTGAGTGCCTGTTGGCTGGCCCTAGTGGGTGGTCAGCAGTGGTTCCGTTGGAAACAAGGCCATGTTCAGGCCCGCACCCTGGAGGAGCTGAAGCCACTGCGTCGCGAACGACGTCTCAAGGCGATTGCAGAAGAGGAAGAACGGCGCTGGCTTCAACTGCTGAAGAGGCGCCAACCAACAACAGCAGATCAGTGCAGCGCCCTGCATCTGCAGTGGCTCGAGCTGCTGAAGGAGACGGCCAGTGGACGCCGTGAGTTGTCTGAGCTCCCGGATGGGTTGCGTCAGAGCCTGTCGCTGCTGCATCTGACGCAAGAGCGCTCCCAACTGCGTCATCTATTGGTGGACTTGGGTCAATGGGACCCCCACCAGCTCCTCTCCCTGGCCGGGACGGTCTGGAGTGAAGGGTTTTCAGAGTCGCTTGTCCTGGAAGCGCAACGACTAGAGGCAGAGGCTGAGCAGGCGCAGCCAAGCGACCCGACTCGGGTCGACCTCTGCCAGCAACGCTGCGTGACGATCGACGATGACGACACCCGCGACATCGATGACGGTCTGGCAATCGAGAAAACTGCCGCTGGCCGGACAAGGATCTGGATCCATGTGGCCGATCCAGGGCGATTGATTCCAGCTGGCTCGCCCCTCGACCTAGAGGCGCGCAAGCGGGCCAGCAGCCTGTACCTGGCCCAGGGCAATGTGCCGATGTTTCCGGACAAGCTCTCCACCGGGGTCTTCAGCCTGCGGGCCGGACGCCGCACGGCGGCCTGGAGCACCTGGGCCGAGCTGAACGAGGACGGATCCCTGTCGGACTACGGCATGGTGCGCAGCTGGGTCAAGCCGATCTATCGACTCAGTTATGACGATGCCGATGAGCTGATCGAACTGGCCCCACCGCAGGACAGCGATCTTGCTGATCTGGAAGCCCTGCTGAATGCCAGGCGGCGCTGGCGACTCTCACAAGGGGCACTGCAAATGGATCTGCCTGAAGGCCGGATTCGAGCCCGGGAGGGACTGGCCCAGCTCGAGGTCACCGAACCGAGCAACTCGCGCCAGATGGTGGCCGAAGCGATGATCCTTGCCGGTGCCGTCGCTGCTCAGCTCGGACAGGACAGGGGAATCGCCCTTCCTTATCGCAGTCAGCTGCCTGCTGAACTCCCAGGACAAGCGGAATTGGACGCCCTTCCAGACGGAGCCGTTCGATTCGCCGCGATCAAGCGCTGCTTGAGTCGCGGCTTGATGGGCACCAAGCCAGCGGCCCATTTCAGCCTCGGGCTTCCGGCCTATGTGCAGGCCACGTCACCGATCCGGCGCTATGGCGATCTGCTCGTTCAGCGCCAGTTGGCCGCGGAGGAGCCGCTCTCGGAAGACGCCCTGCAGGAGCTGGTGAACGCGGTCGATGCCGCCATCCGCGAGGGAATCGCTATTTCCCGAGAAGACCAGCGGCATTGGCAGCAGGTTTGGTTTGAAGGACAGAAGGGCCAGCAGTGGCGAGCTCAGTTTCTGCGCTGGCTACGGCCACAGGACAATCTTGGCCTGGTTCGCATCGATGAGCTGGCGATGGATCTGGCTGCGGAATGCCCAAGCCACGCAACCCCGGGGGACGCCTTGCTGCTGCGCATCCAATCGGTCGACTCTCTTCAGGATCAGCTGAGACTCGTGGCGTCGGCCAGTTAAGACCTAGGGCGAGACAGCCGAGACTCTGAGCCAAGGCCCCCAGGGGTTGAAGCAGCCCAGCAGTTCCACCTGCCTGGGGCCATCGAGTTGTTCAAGCCACTGATCGACGCAGGGTTCAAGCGTGATCACAGACCAGCGACTGCGGCCCCACGTTGCTTCTGCCAAATCAACGGCATAGGAACCATCCCCCATGGGACGAATCGTTCCTTGGACGTGCACACGAGCTCGATCAATGGCCGATGGAGCCGGTTGGGCGGCGCCAGAGCTGGCTCCCTGCCATGAGCCAGATCCACTTAACCGTCCTGGTTCTTGAAGAACGGCGCGCTGACGCGCAGCCCAATCGGGATGGTTGAAGGGGGTGTCCCAGAGGGGAATGACCCCGGCTGGCGCAACGGGGTCGGCAATCAGGCGCTCCTGAATGTCAATCACCGGGAGGTCAGAGGGAACGCCACCGCGTTCAAATGCCAGGGCGGCAGCCGCACCCGCGGCCTGACCAATGTTGAAAATCACTGGCTGCAGGCGCGTGGCACCGTTTGCCATATGGGAGCTGCTGAAGGCCTTGTCGGCGGCCAGAAGATTGTCGAGATCGGCACTCAGGAGGGCCTCGTAGGGCACACAAAACGGCGTGCCGCTCCAGCGCCCACCCCAGCGGCAGCTCTTGGCAGCCAGGGGCCAGTCATCCCCTGGGTAGTGGTGGTCATTGGCGTAATTGCCAACGGCAATGGAACTGATCTGTCCCTCTTGATTGCGGGGCAGAGTTGAAATCGAGCGGCCCGATCGTTCGGGAAGGAGATCCTGCTCAATGACGGTGCTGCGGCCCACCATTCGCCGCCCTTCTCGCCAGTACGGCATGGCCGCCAGGGCAGGGTCAGGACTGCCTGAATCCTGCGGAAAGGCATCGCCCAAGCTGAGCCAACCGGAGCAGAGCTCCATCAGCTCCGCCGCAAAGCTGCGGCTATGGGCCTGCATCTCTCGCTCCAGCTCCGCTTCGGCGTCCGCCTGGTTGCTGAAGGCACGGGCCAAACCCTGATGCCAGTCATTGCCTTGCAAAGGCCAGTTCAGCATCACCAGG
Source organism: Vulcanococcus sp. DEBay_Sum29NL08_54 (assembly GCF_017859255.1). Taxonomy (NCBI): domain Bacteria; kingdom Bacillati; phylum Cyanobacteriota; class Cyanophyceae; order Synechococcales; family Synechococcaceae; genus Vulcanococcus; species Vulcanococcus sp. DEBay_Sum29NL08_54. The sequence goes on along the minus strand of NZ_JAFMNJ010000001.1, from coordinate 49,732 downwards.
CCCCCAGGCAACCGCCCATAGGTGAGCGTGCGTTCCAGCCCAAACGCTTGGCAGGCCTGCTCAAACGGAGCGGGCAGTAGCGGCTTCTCCGGTAAGGCCTGGGCTGGCATTTCCCCATGCAGTTGTCCCATCACCACCCAGGTGGGGGACTGCACCGGCTGCCGTTCAAAGAACGACTCCGTGGCGAGTCGTTCTGCACTGGGGGCGCTGGGTTCACCCCAGAGCTCCTGGGGTTCCCAGCCCAAGCGATAGGGGAGATCCAAGAAGGGCAGGAGGTCGCCCCGGTCACTGCCATCAATCAGGACGCTGCAGGCCAGCTGTTGCCGCTGGCCCTCACGTTCAATCTCGATGGAGCGCACCAGCCGCTCGGAACGGTTCACCGCCAGACAACGGCAACCCGTCAGCCAGGTGAGGTTGGGGAGCTCCTGCACCCACTGCTGCAGCAGGGCCTCGGCCTGGATCGGGCGAAAGCCAAAGCAGCTGACCCAGTTCTGGTCCAGACCCTCTGGCTCCCGTTCCGCCATACCCCGCAGAAAGGCCCCCCAGAGGCCGGTTTGCCAGGGACTCAGCTCGTTGCCATCGGGGCAACAGACCCCGGCAGCACTGACCATTCCCCCCAGCCAAGAACCAGGCGTGAGCAGAACGGTCGGAGCGCCGGCGCGGGCCGCTTGGATCGCCGCAGCCACTCCACCGGTTCCACCTCCCCACACCACCACCGGGGCGGAATCAATGCGGGCTGGCATGCCTGGATGGAGGAGTCAGCCCCAGGCTCGCAGCTGAAGGCACGATCGGGAAGGGCTGCGTAGGATCCCGCCGATGACTTACACCCTCACCACACCCCTCTACTACGTCAACGACAAGCCCCACCTGGGGAGCGCGTACACGACCCTGGCCTGCGATGCCCTGGCCCGGTTCCAGAGACTGAAGGGTGAGGAGGTGCTGTTCATCACCGGCTGTGATGAGCACGGCCAGAAGATTCAGCGCACGGCCGAGGCGGCAGGCCTGACCCCGCAGGCCCATTGCGACGGTGTGAGTGCCCAGTACCGAGAGCTCTGGGATCGCTGGCAGATCAGCAACAACCGCTTGATTCGCACGACGGATCCACGGCACCGCCAGGTCGTCCAGCAGTTTTTTGCGCGGGTCGAGGCGAGCGGAGACATCGTCGAAGGCCGGCAGCAGGGTTGGTACTGCGTGGCCTGCGAGGAATTCAAGGACGACCCCCATGAGGCCCAGGATCCGGAGTGCCCGATCCACCGCAAGCCGCTGGAATGGCGTGATGAGCTGAACCTGTTTTTCCGCCTCTCCCGTTACCAAGAGCAGATCGAGGCCCTGATCAGCCAACCCGGTTTTATTCAGCCGGTGAGCCGCCGCCGTGAAGTCGAAAACTTCGTCAAGCAAGGGCTGCGGGATTTCTCGATTTCACGGATCAACCTGCCCTGGGGAATCCCCGTGCCAGGCCATGAGGGTCACACCTTCTATGTCTGGTTCGATGCCCTCTTGGGCTACATCACTGCCCTGCTCGAAGAGGGCGATGCAGCTGATCTCGACACAGCGATCTCCAGGGGCTGGCCCGCTTCGGTGCACGTGATCGGCAAGGACATCCTTCGCTTCCATGCCGTCTATTGGCCGGCCATGCTGCTCTCGGCTGGACTCCCCCTGCCGGCCAAGGTCTTTGGCCATGGTTTTCTGACCCGCGAGGGTCAAAAGATGGGGAAATCCCTCGGCAACGTGCTCGACCCGGCCGACCTGCTCGAGCGCTGCGGCCGGGATGCCGTGCGCTGGTACCTGTTGCGCGACATCCCCTTTGGTGAGGACGGGGATTTCCAGCAGCAGCGCTTCACCGATCTGGTCAATAACGACCTGGCCAACACCATCGGCAACCTGCTGAACCGCACGAGCTCCATGGCTCGCCGTTGGTTCGATGAAGCCGTACCTCCAGCCGATCAGGCCAGGACCAGCACCCATCCCCTGGCCCAGGCGGCAGCACAGGCCAAGGACGCCAGCCTGGCAGCACTAGAGAACCTGGAGTTCCGCTCGGCGGCCGAGGCAGCTCTGCAACTGGCGATTAGCGCCAATGGCTATCTCAATGATCAGGCGCCCTGGAGCTTGATGAAGAAGGAGGGCACACGGGAGCAGGTGGCCAACGACCTCTATGCCGTGCTCGAAGCCGCTCGGCTCGTGGCCCTGCTGATGGCACCCCTCTTGCCCGATCTCTCCGGGCGAATGCTGCATCAACTCGGGCAACCGATTCCCGATTCCAATGCGACGGCCCAGGTGAGCTCGGCCTGGCTGGAGCAGCTCAGCTGGGGTGGACTCCAGAGCGGAGCACCGCTGCCTGAGCCCTCCCCGGTGATGGCACGCCTGGAACTGGAGGATCCGCTCTGATGGTTCGGATCAACCGAGCACTGCAGCTCAGTGCCGTCTGTCTGCTGGTCGGCTGCTCAACAGCGACCCGGCAAGGCAGCCAACCGTTTTCCTTCCGTGCCTTGGACCTGCGTCAGCAGGACCCCAAGGGAGCCCCGGCGTGGGAGCTCAAAAGTCCAGAGGCTCGCTACGACATCCAGCGCAAATTGGCCCAGGCACTGAGGCCCCGGGGCACGGTCTTTCGGCGCGGTGAGCCAAGCATCTTGATTGCTGCCGAGCGGGGCACCGTGATCGGCGATGGCCAAGCCATCCAGCTGGAGGGAACCGTCCGTATCACCCTGCTGGGCGAGGAACCGGTTGAGATCACCGGGGACACCGCCCGCTGGTTACCGCGCCAGGAGCTGATGGTCATCGACCAGAGGCCCGTGGCCCTCGATCGCCGGTCCCGCATCAGTGCGGAAACGGCTCAGTACTTCATCAAGCGTGACCTGGTCGAGCTCCGCGGTGCCCCCGTGCTTGAGCACTGGCAAGACGGACGCAGCAAAGCAGGCAACGCCAAAACACCCGCTCCGCTCCCTCTGAAAGTCAAAGCCCAGTGGGTCGACTGGAAGCCGGAGCGGGGCGATCTCACCGCACCTGCGGTGGTGCGCGGCGAGCAGTTCGAGCAATCCAAGCCGGCTCCAGCCAAAGACGAAAAGCCAGCGCCCAGCCTTGTCCTGACCGCCCAGGGGCTGCGCGGCAATTTGCGCCAGGGCTATGTGGACCTGGTCGCTCCGGTGCAGGTGCGACGCGCCGATGGCAAGGGTTGGCTCGACGCCAAGCAAACCCGCTGGGCCATCAATGATCAGTTGCTCAGCAGCGACCAACCCTTCACGGGTCAGTTCAATGCCCTGAAAGCCAAGGGAGATCGCTTCACGGTCGATCTGGAGAAGAGTGATGTGAAGGTCTCCCGTGGCTGCGAGTTGGAACAGCCTGGTGAGCGGCTGACGGCCATGCGGTGTCTCTGGAACTGGCCGAGTGGGCGGTTTGTAGCCACCGATCAGGTGGTGCTCAAACGCGACACGTACAAGCAGGTCACCCGGGCCAAGCGCTTGGAAGGAAAGATCGGTGACGACGGAACCGCTGTCTTCAGTTCCCCCGGAGAACGGGTGAATTCCCGTTTCACCCTTCCGCCGAAGGGCCAAGGGGGAGGGGGAAAGAAGCGAGCTCCTGCTCCAATTGCGTTCTGAGCTTCAAGCTCCAACCCTCAATCCAGCTCTCATCGCTGCGGCTGAAGCAACGCGGCGACCATCCCGCCACCAGCAGCAGTCCATCCTCAGCGATCGGTTGAATGATGAGCGCTGGAGTGTTCTCGGGGAGTCCCTTGAACTCATCACGACCGGGGTAGAGCGCCAGGTTCACCAGGTTGATCGCCTTCTGCGTTGCCCAAGCCCGCTCGCAAATCGGGCCTGGCTCAAAGGGGCTGGAGTCGAGCACCCCCCGTCGCAGGAGCACCTGCCCGCGCCAGAGCAGTAACAGTGAGGCCGCCGGGGTCGCGGTCAACAGCATTTGACTGCCCCAGCCCAACTCTTGACGGAGGGAATCGGGCAGCTCGGCTGCGATCTCCAGGCCCTGCTCACCGACTAACGCCACCCGATCTGGGGCCAGCGGAGCGGCCCTAGTCCAGAGGACAGCGACCAGCATCAAGCCAACCGAGAGCAGGCTGCTCAACACCCCCGCCCTCTCCAACGCAGGGCTCAACTCAGACGCGCTGAGCTGATTGCCGACACACAAGAGCAGACCGAGAATGCCAATGAGCAAGCAGACGCGAGCTGGAAGAGGCACGGTGTCGGCGCTTTGCCCCCTCACGTTGTCACAGGCTCACATCCGCCTCCACATGGCGCGGGTAGACGCTCAAATGGGGCATCTTCCGCAGGGACCATGGGCCAGCCCGAGCTCACGTCAGCGCCAGAGGCCTTCGCTGCCGTGGCCCTCGCTGCGATTGCAGCCGATGGGGAACTGAGTGCTGTTGAGGCCAGGGCCCTGCGCCAACAACTGGAATATCGCCAACCCTTCCGCAGGCTGAGCGATCAGGACATGGGTGCACTGCTGGATCGGGTGTTGCTGCAACTCAGGGCCAGCAGTTGTGCGGAGCTGATCCTGCAGGCAACCCCCCTCCTTTCAATGGAACAACGGGAAACGGCCCTGGCCGTTGCGGCCCACCTCATTCACGCCGATCACATCGAAACCCAAGCCGAACTGACCTTCCTGGATCAATTGCGGGACGCCTTTGGCCTTGAGCCAGCACGAAGTGCATCAATCCTTGAGGTGATCTCCCTGCTGCATCGCGACAGCTTGGCCAGCTAGGGGCAGACTGTGCCCAGGTTTAAGCGTTCGCTGGTGCGTCACGTCCTCCGCAGAAAGCTCTGGTCTCTGGTGATGGCCGCTGCCCTGGCGCTCACCAGCCTGATCGCGCCATCGGCAGCACTCGCCACTGGATTGGCCGACTTTCCTGTGCAGCGTCCCAGCAGCCACGTGATTGATAGTGCCGATGTGCTGAGTCGCGCCGCCAGCGGTGATGTCAACCAGCGACTCGAGCAGTTCTCGGAATTGGGGGTGGATGCCCGCTTGGTGACCCTGAGGCGCCTGGATTACGGCGTCAGCCTGGAGACCCTCGGCGAGGAACTTCTGCAGCAGTGGCAGGACGAGGCCAGCCGCGATGGCTTGCTGTTGCTCCTGATCGAGGCGCAGAACAACAGTGCAGCCGTCGTTGCCAGTCCAGCTCTGCTTGAGCAACTTCCCTCCACCTTGCTCTCCAGCACGGCCATCAGCACCATGGGACTTCCCCTGAGGGAGGGCTCCCGCTACAGGCAAGCCAGCCTCGACGCCCTAAGCCGACTCGAAGTCGTGCTCAACGGGGGCGAAGATCCCGGTCCGCCACAGCTTGTGGAGCGCATGCCAGTTGAGACCAATATTCCAACCAAGGAAGAAACCGAGTCCAGCAACGCCTTCCTTTGGGTTGTCGTTTTGCTGGTGGTTGGCACCCTGGTGCCAATGATCACCTGGTGGGTCTTCTCCCGCTGAGATCGCCATGGGGTTGACCGATTGGATTGGAAGCTTTGATCGGGCCAGTACCCACGATCTGAGCAACAACCTCGAGAGGGCCTACGAAGCCGCGCTCCTGATTCAGAGCCTCGAGCTTGAGTACTACAACGACCGCCCAGTTCGCCCTGAGATCGAACTGAGCATCCCTCAATCCGCCAAGGCCCTGATGCTGCGCCGCTTTCGCGCAGCCCTGCAGGTCGCCCAGGACAACCTGGCGGATGTCGCCCCGAAGCGTTCCGAGCTCGATAGCCAAGAGCTCAGACAGTTGCAGCTTGTGGAGAGCGTTGTCTCCCGCTACGGCCGAGGACGCAGCAGCGCTCCAGCCATGTCCCGGTCCCCGGAGATGCTGCCCCGCAGCCTGCTGGGTGTGTTTGATGGGGTCCGCCGCCAGCTCGACCCTGAGGCCGAAGCCTCCTTGGTGGCTGGTTTCCGCCGCCGGCGGGACTCGACTCTGGTGTCCCTGCGGGTGCTGCTTCTGTTGATTCTCGTGCCGCTGGTGATTCAACAGGCCAGTAGGAGTCTGGTGATCTCACCGCTGATGAATCGCTATGCACCGGAGATTCCCTTCCTCAATTACACCAAGCCCCACCTTCAAGAGAAGGCTGTCGCCAAGTTGAGGCTGTATCAACAGGAGCTCGAGTTTGAGGCTCTGTTGGAAGGGAAACAGCCTCCCTCCCCAGAGGAGATTCAATCCGCCCTGGCCCGCCGGGCCAATGCCCTCAAGGATGAAGCGGATGCAGAAAGCATCGAAGCTTCAAAGAATGTCCTTGCCGACCTGGCGGCGCTGGTTGGCTTTGTCTTGGTCTGCCTGTTTGGCCGCCGGGACCTTCAGGTGCTGCGGGGCTTTCTCGATGAGGCCGTTTACGGCTTGAGCGACAGCGCCAAGGCCTTCGCCATCATCCTGTTCACGGACATTTTTGTTGGCTTCCACAGCCCCGAAGGATGGACCGTCTTGCTCGATGGGATTGCCCACCACCTGGGTCTTCCCGCCGAAGAGAACTTCATCCTTCTGTTCATTGCCACCTTCCCGGTGGTGCTGGCGACGATTTTCAAGTACTGGATCTTCCGCTACCTCAACCGCGTTTCTCCATCGGCCGTGGCCACCCTCAAAAACATGAACGGTGGTGGCTAGTCCCGCCGAGCCTGCGGGTCTGGTTGTTGTCACTGGACCCAGCCGCAGTGGCAAAAGCCGTTGGGCCGAACATCTCGCTGCGCTCCACCCGGGCCCAGTTCTCTACCTCGCCACCGGACAGCCTCCTGGCGACGACGAACGCTGGGCACAACGGATCCGAGACCATCAAGACCGCAGACCCTCTGGTTGGCAGACCCTGGAAGTCGGCGCCGACCTGACCGCTGCGCTTTCGGGTCTCACTCCATCCGCTGATGGCCAGGAGCCCAGGCTCCTGTTGATCGACGCCCTGGGAACCTGGCTCGCCCAACACCTGGAGGCCTCTGCTGAGCAGTGGCAGGACTGCAGCACGGCCCTGTTAAACCAATTGCAACAGCAGCATGAGCCTGTGATCTTGGTGATGGAGGAAGTCGGTTGGGGCGTGGTTCCTGCCACGGCCATCGGCGGGCTCTTCCGCGACAGGATGGGGGACCTGCAACAACGGTTGACCGCGATCAGCCATGAGGCTTGGCTCGTGGTCAGCGGCCGAGCCCTGAACCTCCACGAGCTCGGTATCCCCGTCCCGCGCTAGATGCCATGCCCAGGGTGGTCCTGTTTCAACCGGAGATTCCACCGAATACGGGGAACGTGGCCCGCAGTTGCGCAGCGACCTGCACCGAACTGCATCTCATCGAGCCCTTGGGCTTTCAGATCGATGACCGAACCCTGAAGCGGGCCGGTCTCGACTATTGGCCCTGGGTTCAACTGGAGCGCCACGCCAACTGGGAGCAGTTCCTCGAGAAGCGGCGTCAGCGCGGCGGCCGCCTGCTCGCCCTGAGTCGCCACGCCAGCGAGCCGTACCACCGCATTCAGTACCGAGCGGATGACTGGCTGCTGTTTGGCCGTGAGAGCAGCGGCCTGCCCGGGGAGCTCCTAGAGCACGTGGATCAGCGACTGTTGATCCCCATGCCGGGCTCGGTGGACCAGGGCGGCGGGGTGCGAAGTCTGAATCTCGCGACATCCGTGGGTGTTGTTCTCTTCGAGGCACTGAGGCAACTCGAAGTGGGCTAACCCTTTGCAGGGCAAGGGGTCTCAGATCGAGATTGGGTTGTGGTCGACCCAGAAGTTGACCCTTATGACTTGCGCGGGTACCGGCCAGTCGTTAATCTCGCGCCGTCCGGAGGATGTTGGCTTCTCCACCGGGCTTTGACCTTTGGCCAAACTGGATGAAGCCTGTTCACTTTCTACTGACGACGGCAGCCAGCACTGCAGCCCTTGGGGCTGCCGGCACCGTTGTCGCCCCCTCCCTGGCTGACTCCAAGTCAGGGATGCTTCCTCAGCTCTCAGCTCCACCCGCCATCAGTGCAGACCTGATTGCTGCCGCTGAGACCAGGCCCAGCACCGAGAAGATCTGGGTCAAAGCCCGTCAAGCCATCACCCTCAAGCACCTCGCCAGTCAGCTGGCGCAGGACGAGACGCTGATCAGCCAGCTCAACGACGTCAAGGCCGATCACGTCTTTGGCCGCAGTGAATGGATGGTTCTCCCCAGCACCGCCATCAAGCAGGTCAAAACGGTTGCCGCCGTTGACACGTCTGAACTGCGGCGCACCCCACCCCTTGAGGCACCGCCAGAGCCCAGTGAGACCGCTCGCATCCGCCGCGGTGACACCACCTTGGCCAAGGTTGCCCAGCGCTACAACCTCAGCATTCAGAAACTCCTGAAGCTGAACCCCGGTCTTCGGGGAGCCCAGCTGGTTGTTGGCACCCCGATCCGAATCGCCCAAGCCAGTGCTGGTCGCAGCCGCATGGTTCTCGGTCTGAAGCCCGTTGGCTCCGGTGGTCTGAGCTGGCCCGACCAACCCGACTTTGGGTTCGGCGACGGGGAGAACTTCAATGACCGTGCCTGGGTCTGGCCCACCAAGGGCATCTTTACCTCCGGCTATGGCTGGCGTTGGGGTCGGATGCACCGCGGCATCGACATTGCCAACAACATCGGAACGCCGATCGTTGCGGCTAAATCGGGTCAGGTGGTCTCCGCTGGCTGGCATGGCGGTGGCTACGGCTATCTCGTTGAGCTGCGGCATGCCGACGGAACCTTGACCCGCTACGGCCACAACAGCAGGATCCTGGTTCGTGCTGGTCAGGTCGTGCCCCAGGGCAAGGTGATCTCCCTGATGGGCAGCACCGGGCGGAGTACAGGTCCCCACCTGCACTTCGAAATCATCCCCGCCGGCCGTGGAGCGGTGAATCCGCTTCAAATGCTTCCCCCTAGGGCCTGATCGCAGCTGCGAACAGGGTTTCGGCACGGCGATCCTCTACAATCACCTCACCGCGGCTCGGTAGCTCAGCTGGTTAGAGCGTGGGATTCATAACCCCAAGGTCGGGAGTTCAAGTCTCCCCCGAGCCATCGCTTATTGCCTCGCTTCGGCGGGGCTTTTTGCTGTCTGGGACTGGGTTTTCAGGGATTCCACAGCCGGGACCATTCTGAGCCACTTGTGACGACTTGGGGCTGCTTGTAGCCAAAACGTGCTGACTACTCAGCACGTTTCTGGGGAACACTCACAGGGTCCTGCGGCGCACCCGAGCCATGAGTGAGACCGGTTTGCAACCAGCCCCCTTCTGGGAACAGTGCGTCCATGAGCTGAAGATCCGCCACTCGCGCTTCCGGCTGCGTAGGCATGCAGCCAGCCCATACATCTACGTACGCGAGATGGAAGGCGGTCGTAAGGTCAACGAGTTTTCGCTCAAGCCGAAGCGCTGGTGCAGTCGAGACGACATCGAGGAAGCACGCGATCTCTGCATCCAGGGCCATCGGCAAGGCAGTTGGCCGACGCCACAGAGCCGCCGAACTGTTGCCAGCGGGTCTGACTGGTCCGAGCTGGCGGAGGCCTGCATTGCCGATATCAAGCTTCGGATCTGCAAAGAGGGCAGCCGGGCCCACTCCATCAATGATCTGCGCAAGAGGATTGCCCAGTTCAGAGGCCCCGTCGAAGCCAGGCGACTTCAGGCCTGGGTGCTGGAACACGACCCACGCCTCCAGCTCAAGAGCTTCAACCGTCGAATCGAGACGCTCTCCCAGATTCATCGCAGTGGGCAGATGGACCTGACGGCCGAGCTGCAACGCCTCAGAGACATGCGACCCAAAGGGGCCGCGGAGAAGATCCGCAAGGCGTCCTCAATGCGGGTGCGGGTCATTCCGACTGATGAGGACCTCCAGCACTGGCTGGACCGCCTGGAGCCATTTCACCAATGGGTGTTCGGCTGTATCGCCACCTACGGCCTCCGTCCCCACGAGCTCTGGCACGCCGAGGGGATCGATCGCCAGGGCTGGATCAGCATCCCCGGTGACATGAAGACCAAGACCAGCGAGCACTTCGCTCCTGCCATCCCGGAGGCCTGGGTGGAGCGCTACGGCCTGCGGGAGAACTGGGACCAAGTCCACGGCCAACTCAACGCCCGCTGGAAGGTGCGGTTTGCGGAGGTCTCCGGCGTGAAGATCGCCGTGAACAATGTGGCTGTTTCGAACGCGCTCTACAAGGAATTCCAGCGGAAGGGTCTGAAGAAGCTTTGGGCCCCGATCGCGGACGGAGAAGGGATGGATTGGGTTCGGCCGTATGACCTGCGTCACGCCTACGCCATTCGCTGTGCCACCTCGGTCGAGACAGCGGAGGCTTTTGACGACGACATGGCCACCTGGATGGGCCATGGCGTGGATGTGCATCGCCGCATCTATCTCCGCTGGCTGAGCTCCAGTCGGCGTAAGGAAGCGCTGCAGCGACGCAGAGGTCAGGGGGTGGCGGTGAACGCGATCCAGTCCCACACCGCACCAGTGGCGCTACCGGATGACATCACACCGGATCTTCTGGAGATGGCCCGCAAGCTGAAAGCGGCGGGTCTGGTATCGACCTCAGCGGGCTAACGCGTGACTTCATCTGGCTTGCGGAAGAGCCCGTCGAGGTAGTGACGCACGACCGGGTTCTCTTAGCAGCCCTGCTGAAAGAGGAATCCGGAAACGGCCGAATGCATCAGCCGGTATTGATCCCATTGGGGGTGGCGCTCAATGAAAGAAACCATCGCGTCGAAGAGATCGGCCGGCAATTGGTTTTCCACACTGATGTGTGGTGCCATTGCATCAGGAACCTCAGCCAACCACCACCTCAGAACAAGCACCGACCCATCAGCGCACGGAGACCAGCCAAACGTCAAAAGAAAGGAATTGCGATCACAGCCCGATTGGACGCGAATGGACCTTGACGCGCGCGGGGCAGAGGCAGTCAAGACGAGGTCTAGAGCTCCTCCTCCCACAGCCCCATCCGCGTCAGCCAGGCCTCCGATTGCTCAAAATTCCAGCCGTGATCGGCCTCCAGTACATCGGCGATGGCGACCATCAGGTCAAAGGCATGGCCGTCGTAGCCGCCGCAGCGCAGTGCCTTGAGCTGCAGGCTCTGACCCAATTGCAGTAGGTCCAGCTCAGCGAGCCAGTCACCCTGCTCGAAGGCCTCGAGGGTGTGCTGACAAGGCGCCGAGGCCTGGGGGAGATGGGGGGTGACCAGGGGCAGTAGAGCCCTGGCACCAAGAACGAGACGCTTGAAAAAGTCCATGCGGGACGAGGAAACAACCCAGAAGGGTTCCGTCCGCAATCCACTGTCCAAACCTCAACTCTTGTGCACCAGCGACCGCGAGGCAATGGGTGCTTACTCGGATTGCAGATGCCCGCAGGGTCAGTGAATCTGGAGAGACCAACACAAGGAGGCGCCACCGATGGCTGACACCCCACCCGAGCAGCACAAGAAGCACGCTGACTGCAGGCCCCTGCTCCAACAGTCTTCACCCAACCGTGGGCGGGTCGTTCAGCCGGGCATGTCGAGGAAGGGCATCAAAAGCCGCCTCACTCTGTACGCCTGACTGATCGACACTCCGTTTGCGCCGCCACAGGTGCCCCAGGAGATCAAAGCAACCCACACCTGGAACGTTCGGCCCCAGGTGCCAACGCCAGCAGCTTCGACCGATCATTGCCATTGGAATGGTGATTCACCCTTGACCCTCGGGCATTGCTCGGGGGTTTCTGGTGGCATGGTGCTTGTTCAATGTGGATGCCTGTGGTGAACATCGCTCACATGCGGGTGTGCATGGGCGGTTTGGGAATGCTCGTGTTCATGGGCATGCCAGAAGGGGTGATCGGTGTCCATCCCCTCGAGCTCCTGCGGGCTGTGCTCGTGCTCGTGGTGGAGATCGCCTGCTGCTAGGTCATGGCAGTGGCGATGGTCGTGGCGCAGCGCATGATGCTGATGCCAGTGGCTGTGTTCTTCCCTCAGCAATAGAACGACGCCTGACCCCATCAATCCGGCGGCAACACTCAGGTTCAGCGTGAAGGAATCACGCAGCACCACAAGCGCAAACAAGGCGCCCACAAAAGGCGCTGTGGAAAAGATCACGGCTTCCCGCGCTGCACCCAGATCCCGCAACGCCAGGAGATCCAGCCAGATCGAAAGGCCGTAGCCCAGTGCACCGACAAGCAGCAAGGCCGCGCAGACGGTGGCAGGTGGAAAGGGATGCCCCAGGACCCAGGCAAGAACGAGCATGGGCAGCGATGCACCCAGTGCCTTGACGGTGGCAATCTGAATCGGATCGCGCAGACTCAGGCGTTGGCTGAGGTTGTTGTCGATCCCCCAGGCCAGGGTCGCCAGAGCGATCAGGGCAGCTCCGGTGGCATTGACACCGCCGAGTGATCCATCCGAAAGAACGATGGCCCCAGCGATGGTGAGCGCTGCTGCCGCAGCGCCGCGTTTGCCGAGATGTTCACGCCCCACCAGAACAGCGATGGCCAGGGTGAAGACGGTCTCAAGGTTGAGCAACAGTGAACTCGATGCGGCTGGTAACCGCGCCAGGCCGTGAACCAGGGCAACGGGCCCGACGATCCCGCCCAGAAGGATCAACCCAGCCAAGGCAGGCGCATCACGCCGTTGGAGGGGGCTTTCATCCTGGGTTCGGCCTTTCATCAGCCGAACAATCGCCAGAGCCAGAGTCGCCCCTGCGTAGAGCAACCCGGCAATGCTCAGGGACGAACCGCTGGCCGTGAACGTACTGATCAGTGGGGCGCTGCATCCGAACAGCACGGCCGCAGCGAAGCCAGAGAGTTGACCGCATCTCAAGGATGCCATCGGTTTGATCGGGTTGCTGAACTTCACTCAGTTCTGGCTGCTGTCCTTGGAAGCATCCAGTGCGTTGCGCAACATCTGCGTGTTGCCTCTCAGGAGCACATCACCTTGACGAACACCCTGAAGGATTTCCGCTTGCCCCGCCGTTTGCTGGGCCACCACCACAGCAACCTGTTCCACAGCCCCCCGTTGATAGCGAAAGACCACCGGTGATCCATTGATCAGGGCAATGGAATCCTGCGGAACAATGAACCGTTGCTCGGAGGATGGGATCTGCACAAAGGCCGTGATAGCTGTTCCGATCGGTGGGAGTTGAGCATCAATAGGTTGCGCGCGGAGCAGCATCACGCGCCCGGCGGTTTGCGCATCAGGTGCCACAGCGATCACCCGTGCCTGCAGCGTCTGAGCTCCCGCTCGAACGCGCAGCAGCTGTCCGGTCCTGATGTTCGTGGCGAGTCCCGGTGACACGAGGAAGCGAAGCTCACCCCCTGTGACATCACTGATCTGGGCCACGTCTTCCCCCACAGACAGGACGGCACCGGGTGAGGTGCTCACAGCAGTGACCTGACCGGCAATTGGACTGCGAATCAACAGACGCCCTGAATCATCAGGCTTCCCTAGCGCTGAAGCCTTGGCAGCGGCTGCCCTGGCTGTCGTCGCGGCTGTAACGCTGGCGATGCGGCGGCTTTCCAGCTCCTGGGTCGAGAGTGCACCTTGCCGTGCCATGGGTTCGGCAAGGCGGTACAGGTATGCGAGCGAGTGCGCCGTGGCCTGCGCTGCATCGGCATCGGCGCGTACAGCAGCCGCATCAGCGCTTTGGACTTCAGCGATCGGTTCGCCAGCACGAACACGGGTGCCCGGTGACACCATCAGACGTAAAACACGTCCCGCCACAGGCATCCCCACGCTTGAGCGCGACGATGTTGCTGCTTCAACAAAACCAGTGATCGGACGTTCCGTGCCCGAGCTCAGTTCGGGGCGAACAGTGGTCAATCCCAATCGCCGAAGCTGGTCTTCGCTGAGAGCCACGCTGCCATTGGCATCCGCACGGTCCATCGCCGCAACCGATGGCGCAGAGACCGGCCGGCTGCTCTGGCGACCCACACCGATTCCAACCAGCAGAGATGCGGAGATCGCCAGAGGAAGAAGCACGCCGGGTTGGCGCAGGTGATGCGTGAGGTGGTTAAGGCTCAGGTTCATGACGGGAGAGAGGCAAGAGACGACGCCGAACCGTCGCGGGCGGGCAGCAGCCAATGGCCAAAGCGTGCATAGAGCGCCGGGAGCACCAGCAGGGTCAGGGCCGTGGAGGTGATCAATCCACCGAGCACCACCACAGCCAACGGTTGCAGGATTTCATTCCCGGCCCCGAAAGCGAGTGCAAGAGGCAAGGCTCCGAGTGCCGAGGAGAGGGCTGTCATCAGGATGGCGTTGAGGCGCTCCAGGCTTCCCTCACGGATCACCTCGCCCAGGGGTTGCCCTGCGCCGTGGCGGCGGTTGTAGTTGTCCACCAGCAACAACCCATTGCGCACGGCGATGCCAAACAGCGTGATGAAGCCGATCAACGAGGCGATCGATAGCACTCCTCCCGTGAGCAACACCGCCACCACACCTCCGATCAGGGCCAGGGGCAGGTTGAGCATGATCGCCACTGTGGCGGGCACTGATTTCACCGAAATCACCATCAGCACACCGATCACCACTGCGGCAACAGCGCTGTAGAAGACCAGAGACGCGGTTGCCCGCTCTTCTGATTCAAATTGACCGCCATAGCGAATGGTGTAGCCCTGAGGTAAACGCACATCCCGGGTGATGGTGCGCTGAATATCTTTCACCACACTGCCAAGGGGCCGACCGTTGACATTGGCCGAGACCACAATCAAGCGGGAAACATCTTCTCGGTTGACGATGTTGGCCCCCAGACCTTCCTCAACCCAGGCAACACTGCCGAGAGGAACGGTCATGCCATTGCTGAAGGCCACCGGCAACGAGCGGATGGCCTCCAGGTTCTGGCGAGCATTCTCCTGAAGCTGCACGAGCACATCGCTGCGCACACCCCCTTCCACCACGTGGCCCACCACCTTGCCGTTGAGCGCGATCTCCACTGCTTGCGACAGCTCCTCCACCGTGAGCCCGAGCGCCGCCGCGAGCGGGCGGTCGTAGTGGATCTGCACCTGGGGAATCGGCAGCTGCGGTTCCAACTGCAGATCCACCACTCCATCAATGGGTTTGATGGCCTTCTCCACCGCCTCACCGATGCGGCGCAGTTCGCCTAAATCGGTGCCGTAGATCTTGATTGCAATGGCACTGCGCACCCCCGAGAGCACCTCATCCATGCGATGCGAGATGAAGCCGCCGATGTTGGGCGCCACACCGGGCAGCTTCTGAAACGCCTGCCGCAGCTCGGCGATGGCAGCGGGCCGATTGGCCATGGCTTGATCGCTCAGTTCCACATCCACATGAGCCAGGTTCACGCCGGCCCCATCGGCATCACCGGGAGCGCGGCCCGTGCGCACCTGCACCCACTCAAACAAAGGGTTGTCTTGCAGGGAACGGGTCAGTGCAAGCCCCGCTCGGTTGGTCATCTCCAACGACACACCTGGATACAACACCATCGAATTCACCAATGACTTTTCGCGGAATTCCGGAAGAAAGACCCGCCCCAAGGCCGGCAAGATCAGGGTGGTTGCCACGATCAGGGCCAGTGCGATCGCCAGCACCCGCTGGGGTGAGCGCAGGACTAGATCCAGGATCGGGCGGTAGAGCCGCTCGGCCTGGTTAGCCAGCCAGGTGTTCTCCTCTGGCAGCTCCGCAGGCGCAAGCAGGATCGCGCACAACGCGGGTGACAGGGTCACCGCCACCAATGTGGAGGCCGCGATGGAGAGAAGATAAGCCAGGCCCATCGGCGCAAAGATGCGCCCTTCTACGCCGGTGAGCGAAAAGATCGGCGCAAACACCACCACGATGATCACGGTGGAGAACAGCACGGGCTGGCGCACCTCTACCGAGGTGTCGAACACCACCTGCAGGGGCGATTTGGGCGTGTCGCTGGCCCGGTTGCGGCGCAGCCCCCGATAGCAGTTCTCCATGTCGACGATCGAGTCGTCGACCACCGAACCGATCGCCACCACCAGCCCACCCAGGGTCATGGTGTTGATGCCCAGGCCCAGGCTCTTCATCAACATCAGGCCAATCAGCAGTGACAGCGGAATGGCGCTGAGGCTGATCACGGC
This sequence comes from Vulcanococcus sp. DEBay_Sum29NL08_54, assembly GCF_017859255.1. Taxonomy (NCBI): domain Bacteria; kingdom Bacillati; phylum Cyanobacteriota; class Cyanophyceae; order Synechococcales; family Synechococcaceae; genus Vulcanococcus; species Vulcanococcus sp. DEBay_Sum29NL08_54. The sequence goes on along the minus strand of NZ_JAFMNJ010000001.1, from coordinate 33,788 downwards.
GGCGCGCCAGTTCATGAGAAACAGCACGATCACCACCGAAACGATCACCACCCCCTGGAGCAGCGACTCGCTCACATTGCGGATGGCACTATCGATGAAATTGCTCTGACGAAATGTGGTCTGGACCTGTACATCGTTAGGCAGCGTGCGGTTCAACTCAGTCAGCCGCTGCTCCACCGCCCGAGTCACGGTGGGTGTATCCACATCGGGCTGCTTGATCACCATCAGCACAACGGCGGGATTTCCGTTGAAACTGGCATCACCGCGTTTGAGCGCCACACCGCGCTTCACCTGGCCCAAGGTGGAGAGCAGTACCGGGCGTCCCTGCTCGCTCTGCACCGCCGCATCGGCGAGATCACTCACCTGCGTAACCTGAGCCAGGGGGCGAATCAACCGCTCCTGGCCACCCCCGATCAGGAAGCCCCCAGGGCTGGTAGCCATCGCCGAGCCAACACCCTCCATCACCGCCTGGAGCGAGACAGCCTGAGCCTGCAGCTCCTGGGGATCAAGCAGCACCTGAAACTGCTGCTCATCGCCGCCGTAGATCGTGACCTGGGCGACGCCGGGCACCGCCAGGATTGACTGGCGGTAAGAGCGTAGGATCAGCTGCTGCAGATCCATGAGCGATGTGGCGCCATCGCCGGTCACCGTGAAGGCAACCTGCAGGATCGTGCCCAGTGGCGAGACCAGTGGGGAGACCTCGGGAGCGTCGGCGTTGGCGGGCAGCTGGGCGCTCACCTGCTGCAGCCGCTCCGCCACCGATTGGCGGGCGCGGTAGATGTCGGCGTTCTGGTTGAACACCACCTGCACCATCGAGAGGCCGGGTTTGGAGGAGGAGCGAACCGTCTCCACGCCGGCAATACCGTTCACGGCCGATTCAATTGGCAGCGTGATCCGCGTTTCCACTTCCTCTGGTGAGAGCCCAGCGGCACTGGTTTGAACGTCCACCTGCGGCGGGGCAAAAGGCGGAAATACATCCAATGGCATCTGGCTCACGGCCAGCAGCCCCCAGAGGCTGATGGCGATCGCTGCGGCAACGATCAGCCAGCGGCGTGCGATCGAAAACCGCAGCGTTGCGTTGAGCAACCGCTCAAGCATCCGTCTTCCTGCGGCGGGTCAGCCAGATGGCACCAGAGGCGAGCACCACAGCAGCGCCAGCTGCTAGGGCCGGGACGGGCAGAGCGGACTCGCTCGCCATTGTGCGCTCCTGTTGCGGAGCGGGTTTGTTGTCTGCTGCCGGCTCAGCCTGTTGTGTCTTTTTCGATTCCGCGTAGAGCGAGAGGGCGCCGGAGATCACGACCTCGTCGGTGGGATCAAGGCCCTCGCTGATCACAACCCGGTCGCCCTGCCTGCCCCCCGTCACCACGAGCACGGGGTCGTAGGTGGTCTGGGTCTGCACGAACAGCAGTGGCTTGCCGTTGGCGTCGACCAGGGCGGTGGAGGGAACCGACAGCCCATCCGGCCCGTCTTCCGGCGTCGCCGTGGCCACCCCCAGCAAGGCATCGGTGTCGGCGTTGCGGCGCACCTGCCGCGCCTCGCCCTGCTGTTGAAATTCATCGCCATGGCCCACATGCGCCAGGGCCAGGGGCGTGGCGATGGGCGCTGCGAGTAAGGCTGTGGCAGCAAGGCTGGCGCTGGCCGCCAGCTGCAGGATTCGGGGAAGCAAAGGCCTGGGGAAGCACTGGATAGGCGGAAGTTGGCACAACCGGGATGAAAAACAGATGAAATCCACTGCCCTCACTAAGATCTGTGCCCTGTTGATCCGCCACGCCGATGCCCATGCGGATCCTGTTGGTGGAGGACGAGATGGATCTAGCGCGATCCATCCAGGCAGTCCTGGAGGGCCAGGGCCATGTGGTGGATCACTGCGTCAGCGGTCAGGACGGCTGGGTGCTTCTGGGGAGTGATCAGGCCCACTACGACCTGGGAATTCTTGATTGGATGCTCCCGGAGCTCAGCGGCCTCGATCTGTGCAGGCGAACGCGATCGCGGGGCCTGGCGCTACCGCTCTTGCTGCTCACGGCCCGTAACGAAACAGCCGACCGGGTTGAGGGCCTGGATGCCGGCGCGGACGACTATCTGAGCAAGCCCTTCGCGATGGAGGAGCTGCTCGCACGGGTACGGGCGTTGCAGCGGCGACAGCCCAGCTATCGGGCGCCGCTCCTGGAAGCCGGTTGCTTCCGGCTGGATCTCGCCGCGGGGCAGTTGCTCGTGGCAACAGCCGCAGCTGAGGTTTGCATTGAGCTCTCCACGAAAGAGCAGCAACTGATGAGCTATTTCCTGGAACACCCCGGTGAGGTGATTTCCGGCTCACGCTTGCGCAACCAACTGTGGAATCTGCAGCAGGATCCCATCAGCAATGTTGTTGCCGCCCAGGTGCGATTGCTGCGGCGCAAGCTTGCTTCTCATGGGCTTGCTTCTCCGATTGAAACCATACCGAGTAAGGGGTATCGGCTGAACCCGCATGCTGCGGTGTTGCTGTGATGACCATCCAAACGCCAGCGCATCGCCTGTTATTTCAAGCTCGATTGAGACTGGCGGGACTCTCCTTGCTGGTGATGGGTGCACTCCTTTACGGCGCGGGGTTCGCGATGGGACGGCTGTTGCTGCAGAGCCAGGACAGCGCCATCCGGCGTGAACTGCAAGCTCTTGCCGGCACCCTGCACGACAGTCTCAAGCCTGTCCTGCTGCCGCAGGCGGCCCGGCCCACGCCCGCACTTGTTTCGGTTCTACCGGGCCTCTGTATTGCAGGAGAGCCTTGCAAGGCACCGGATTCATTGGTTGAACGCCATGCCATCAGTGCCACCGATTCCGACCGCTACAAGCTGCGTGTTCTCGATCCCAACGGTGCTCTGCTGGCCAGCTCCCCCGGGGCTCCGATCCTGCTCCCGCCAGCGGCTGATCAAGGTTGGCAGCTCACGCAAGAACCCGCTGGCCGGCGCTGGCTCACCTACTCCATTCATCTGCATCACTCCAACAGCAACAGAGAACCCGTCTGGGGATTCCTTCAGATTTCACACAGCCTGAACGATCTGGACCGGGAAGCACAACAGCTGGTGTGGTTGGGACATGCTGTCTTCCTCGTTGCGCTGCTGGCCATGGGCGCTGCCAGCTGGTGGCTGGCTGGATTGGCGATGGCACCATTACTGGAGGCCTATCAGCGACAGGAGCAGTTCAGCGCCGATGTGGCCCACGAATTACGCACCCCGCTGGCCAACTTGATGGCAGTGGTGGAGACAGGACGCTGGGATCGGGTGCTGGCCCAGGGCCGGCGCCTGCAGAACCTGATCGGCGACCTGTTGTTGCTCGCCAGCCTTGAACGACCCTGCGAGCGGGAGCCGGCAACGGTGTGTGATCTCGCCGAGATCACGGCCGATGTGATGGAGGATTTTTCAGAGACAGCTGCGGCTGCTCAGGTGAGCCTGATTCACACGTCATGGATGTCCAGTGCCAAGGTGCTTGGGGCGGAGACAGAACTCAGCCGGCTTGTGATCAATCTGCTGAGCAACGCGATGCAGCACAGCCCAGCAGGTGGCGCGATCGACGTCTCCCTGAAGCACCAGGGTCGCCATTTCCAGCTTTCAATCACCGACAACGGACCTGGCATCGCTGAGGAGATGCAGGGCCGAATCTTTGATCGCTTCACGCGACTGGATCCGTCTCGCTCACGCCTCCAGGGTGGCAGTGGGCTGGGGCTGGCCATCGCGCAAGCCATCGCCGTCCGCCATCGCGCAGCAATCCAGGTGCACTCCAGGACTGGATGCGGCAGCTGCTTCTCCCTGGAGATTCCGGCGGCTGAGCCACCCCATTGACTCTCCACCGACTGGAGTGTTTACGGTGGAAGCAGTCGCCGTCCTCCTGTGCCTCTGTTGATGCCTCCAGTCGCCGCCATACCTGTGCCTGCGGTGGTTTCCGCCTATCGCTCCCCAAGCTGTGGCTGCTGCAAAGGCTGGCTGGACCACCTCAGGCAAGCCGGCTTCACAGTGAAGGACTACGTGACGAGCAACCTTGCGAGCATCAAGCAGCGCTACGGCGTTCCACCTCAGCTGCAGTCCTGTCACACCGCCCGGATTGGGGGTTACACGGTTGAGGGTCATATTCCAGTGTCGGCGATTCAGCGGCTGCTGAAGGAACGCCCACAGGTGGCCGGAATTGCCGTACCCGGTATGCCGCTCGGTTCGCCCGGCATGGAATCACCGTTCAAGACAGAGAGCTACACGGTGTTCACCTTCACCGAATCCGGCCGGACCCAAGCCTTCCAGACGGTGGAGGGTGATGGCTAAGCCGGAACTCAGCGCTGTGCGTCTCTACAGGATGGAGACGCCCGAGCATGCCTGTCCGTGGGGGCAGCGCGCGCTTCAGCTCCTGCGCGCCCAGGGGATTCCGTTTGAGGATCATCCTCTGCGCAGCCAGGCGGAGGTGGAAGCCTTCAAGCATGCCCACGGTGTGACCACCACGCCGCAGGTGTTTGCCGGCGCGGAGCGCATTGGGGGCTACACCGAGCTGGCGAAACGGCTTGGTGTCACCGCGGAAACAGCAGAGGTGTCCTACGCACCAGTGATCGCTGTGTTCCTGAGCGCTCTGTTGATCAACCTGGCATTAGGGGGCGAAATCCGGGGCTACATGGGCCTGGCGATCTGCCTGTTGGCGATGCTCAAGCTGATGGATATTGCGGCATTCGCTGCAAGCTTCCGCAAATATGACCTGCTCACGCAGCGTTGGCAGGCCTGGGGAAAACTGTATCCCGCTGTTGAGCTATTGGTGGGACTTGGGATGCTGCAATCGGCCGAGAGTATGGGCCTTGAAGCTGTGATTGGCGTGACAGCAGTGCTTCTCGGTGTGATGGGCATGGTCTCCGTCGGCAAAGCCGTGTTCGTCGATCACCTGGCACTGAACTGTGCCTGCGTGGGCGGCAACTCCCGCACACCGCTGGGGGTGGTGAGCTTCGCTGAGAATCTGATCATGGGGCTGATGGGTTTGGCGATGTTGATTCAGCCAGTGATGGCTCTTGCTTCTGGGGGTGCGTTGTGATCAGCCGGCGCTCCTTTCTCGCCCTGGCAGCCGGTGGCACTGCAGCAGCCTCAGTCGCGGCTCTGCGCCATGGCTGCCATGGCTGGGCCGCAGATCCACGGAGGAGCATCAACGCGGCGGCGACGTCGCCAGTGCGCTCTCAAGCTGGCCTGCTGGAGCTGGATCTGGTAGCGCAGGAAACGTCCATCAGCATCCCTGGCACATCAGGACGGGCACTCACCTACAACGGCTTACTCCCTGGCCCCCAGCTTGAACTGCAGCCTGGTGATGCGGTGCGGATCCAGCTGCACAACCGCCTGACTCAGCCAACGAATCTGCACTACCACGGCCTGCACATTCCACCCAGCGGAGCAGCCGACAATGTGTTCCTGAGGGTTGCTCCTGGCCAGCGACAGAGCTGCAGCTTCTCCTTGCCGGACAATCACCCGGCGGGCCTCTTCTACTACCACCCCCATCACCATGGAACGGTGGCTGACCAGGTGTTTGGTGGCCTGGGTGGTGCGCTGCTGGTGAGAGGCGATCTCGATCGCATCCCTGAAGTGCAGGCGGCCCAGGAAGAAGTGCTTGTGCTCAAGGATCTTCCAGCCGCCAACCAGCGCTCCGGTTCTGGTGTGATGCTTGGCCGAGAAGGCTCGATTCTGAGCGTGAACGGCCAGGTGAAGCCCGAGCTGCAGGTTGCAGCCGGCGGCTTGCTGCGCCTACGCCTTCTCAACGCCTCCAATGCCCGCTTCTGGCGACTGGCGCTGGAGGGTCACACCATGCATCTGATTGCCACTGATGGTGGTGCACTGGAGCAACCACTGCCGTTGCAGGAGTTGCTGCTGGTGCCCGGCGAGCGTGCCGATGTGTTGGTGCAGGTGGCTCCCGAAGGTGGTCGGTTTCGCTTGAACAACCTCCCCTACAGGCGCCTGGGGCGCCCAATGATGGGCGGCATGGGTATGGGCATGGGTATGGGCATGGGTATGGGTATGGGCATGGGGAGAGCGGTGTCTGGCCAGGAACAAGCTGATGTCATCGCAACGGTGAGCACCAATGGCGTTGTAGCGCCGCAGCCTCTGCCGCAGCAGCTCTTAGCGGTGGAGGAGCTCCCCAGCCCGCTGCGTACGCGCCGATTTGTGATGAATCACGGCATGGCACCAGGCATGGGCATGGCCTTTTTGATCAACGGCCAGAGCTACAACCATGGGCGCATTGACACGCGCGTGCAATTGGGAGACACAGAGGACTGGGAGCTGCTGAACACAGGCGTGATGGATCACCCCTTCCATCTGCATGTGAATCCGATGCAGGTGATCAGCCGCAATGGCAGGCCTGAGCCCTACCGGGCCTGGCGGGATGTGGTGCTGGTGCGCCCTGGCGAAACCGTGCGCGTGCGCACCCGCTTCAGCGACTTTGCTGGCAAGAGCGTGTATCACTGCCACATCCTCGATCACGAGGAGCTCGGCATGATGGGCAACATCTTGATCGAAGCCTGAGCACTGCGCTGATCGCGCAACGCATCAACGGCCGCCGCAGCGCTCCCAGGTGTTCAGCATCGTGTTGAGTTCGGCTTCCAGGCTCTGTAGTTCGTGGACGCGCTGCTGAATCTCGGTGAGCTTGCCGCGGATCGTGGCCTGGAGATCGTTGCAGGTGCAATTCCCGGATCGCCGTGCACCCAGCACAGTGCCAACCGTCGCCAGCGGTAGATCCATGGCCCGCAGACGGCGGATCAAGGCCAGCTCGGCAAACACCGAGTCGTCGAACAGGCGGTAGCGCCCATCAGAGCGCGCCACCGGCTGGAGCAGGCCCTGGTCGCAGTAGAAGCGGATCGTTTTCACCGAAACGCCACTGCGCTCCGCCACCGCACCGATCTTGAGCAACGCATCCGAAGCCGTCACGGGGATTGACTCTCCTGTAAGGGGAGACCAGACACTATCTGGACTCGTGCTGTCCGACTTGCGTCGCCTTCTTCCTCTGGTTGCCTTTGCCTCCCTCTGGCTACCGGCCGTGTCCGTGGCACAGCCGGCGATGGATCACTCAGGTCACGATCACAACCACGACCACCATCAACGGCAACCGAGCCAACAGCCGCACCATGGGCATGACCATTCGGTGGGCCCTGCAGGCAGCACCTACGACCTGCGCTGGATCGACGCCATGGTGCAGCACCACATCGGTGCGCTGCGCATGAGTGAATTCGTATTCAACATTGGTTCACCGGGCGTGGGAGCCCTGGCCAACGGCATCTGGAATGAGCAGAGCAATGAGATCAAGGCGATGGGGCAGTGGCGCAAAGCCTGGTATCCCCAGGCTCCGGTGTATCCAGTGATGCTGCCTCCCGGTGGCAATCCCAACAGCCTGGAAGCCCTGCGGCGGATGAGCGCCGCACAGATCACGGCGATGCAGATGAGCGGATCGGCCCCCAGCCCTGAAACCCGGGTGAACTGGTTTCTTGAGGGCATGATTCAGCACCACGGCGGTGCACTGGAGATGGCGCACGACGCCCTGGATAAATCCACCAACCCCACAATCCTGCGGCTGGCGCGCCAGATCATCGTGACCCAGCGCCGCGAAATCATCGAGCTGCGCCGCATGCTTCGGCGTGACGGTCTCAACAAACCGGCTTACTACAAGTACGACGCTCTGTTTTCACTGTGATCAGCCCAGTCCCCCAGCGCTGCACCATTGTCACAGTGCTGCTCAGCGCCACACTGCTACTTCCTCAAGCCAGCTGGGCCCACTCCAAGGGGCTCTACTCGACCCGATCCGAGACCGAGCAACGGGCCAAGCAGCTCGGCTGTGATGGGGTGCACGACAACAACGGCCGCTGGATGCCCTGCAGCAACGAAGCGATGCTGCACAAGGAACTGCGCGAGGAGTGACGCCCATGCCCCGCTCTCTGCAACACCGGGCTCGGCGGTTGCATCGACTGCTCGTTCCACTGGCAGCGGCACCGCTGTTGCTCACGGCCGCCAGCGGCTCGCTTTACAGCCTCCTGCTGGAGCAGGGCGTGGATGCCTTCTGGCTACTCAAGATTCACACCGGACGCTTCGGACCGTTGAATCTGCAGCCGTACTACTCGATTCTGCTCGGCATCTTCACTCTGGTGGTGATCCTCTCCGGGCTGAGTCTCTGGTTCTCAAGGCCGAGGCGAGCCTGAACCACCGAGATTGCCAACCCAACGGCAGCTCTACAACATCAACCGTTCTGTTCTCCCGGCTCGGGATTCACCAGTGCGAGGCGACAGCCCGGGAAGAGCTCCTGGCCGTTTCCCAGTGCTTCCTCGCGGCTGTCGGCCTCGATCCGCACGGTGGTGGTGCCATCGGCGGAGTCGATCAGCAGTTCGTAGAGCAGTCCCATGGCAGCCGTATCCACTGGGGGCGTTATAGAAACTCTGCTGCTTCTTGTCGCCCTGAGGAGGGGCATCTACAGCAAAAAGCCCCGAGCCATAGCCCAGGGCGGAGGAGAGCCAGAGGTCTGCTGTCAGGCGTCAACCCCTGCCGGCTCTGATGTCCCAGAATGCCGCGCCGACGCTGTAGCTGGCGATCCCGATTTGCTGTTCGTAGCTCTGGCGTGCCTTGAGCTGGCACTCGATCTCTTTGCAGCCGATCGAATAGCTCCATTGCTTACGGCCGGCGCGGCGGTTGAGCACCAGATCGGGAGTGATCTGATAGCCCTGGCCGTCTTTGCCGGCCGGCAGATGGGAGCGCAGATCACCGCGCAGGTGCGCCAGGCGCAGTTGTTCATTCAGTTCTTTCTGCTCGTGAGCCAAGAGCTCCTGCTGGTGCTTCACCTCAAGCAGGCGGGAGACACAGGTGGTGATGGACTCGGCGGAGAAGCGAGGGTCCTCCACTCCAGCTTCGGCTGGGAGGACACCAGCTGCTGCCAGGAGTACGAGAGCCTCAGCTGAGCCGGGGCTGGGTTCACCAAGGACAGGGGCGGTCAAGGTTGCAGTCATAGATCTCTCTGTGGTGTGTTCAGCGGACGATGGTCTGGATCTGATGGAGGGCTTCGATCAGTTCTGAGCGGCGCAGGAGTTCGATCGGCGCCGGCAGCGAGCTGCGATCGATCGGATAGCTGCGCAGCAGTGAACGCAGTTCAACGACCGACAACTCATCCCAAAGGCCGTTGCCGCGGGGAGCTGGCACCGCCACCGGAGCCACCGCCGCAGTGGGCTGGTTGAGTTGGCTCAACAGCTGCGTCAGGCCCGTGATCGTCTGGAGCAGCGTGCGCTGGAGATCGAGTTGCTCAGGTTGCTGGCGGCAGGAGCAGCCGTGGGTGGAGATGGGATGCGACATCAGACGACGACCTGATAGACGACAGAGGGGGTGTGGAGCTTGCGCTCGCTCTTGGGGCAGTAGGCCTCCCATTCGGCAGCGAAGGGATAGGGCTCAATGCCGGACACGTCCTGCAGGTCGACCTTCATCCCGTCGATGGTTCCGGGTGTCACCACATGGACGTTCTGGGCGGCCTTGCTGCAGAAGTTCAGACCTGCTTCTGAGTAGGCGTTGCTGCCCACCAGGGAGGCGTTGCGGGCGTGGTAGTCGCCGATCGCGCTGGCGTGCAGGTGACCAAAGAGGGTGAAGTCCACCGTGATGCCCTGGGCGGCGTACTTGCCGGTGATCTCTTGAACCGACTTCTGCACGTTCGCGCCGATCTGGTGGCCGTGCAGGCAGAGGAAGGTGCGGCCCAGGACCTCAAAGAGCAGTTCATTGGACCGGAAGCCCTTGAACGCAATGCCATCGGCGCCGGCAAAGCCGCGCTTGAGGATCTCGTAGATCATCAGGTCGTAGCTATCGCTGGCAAGTTCATCGCTCCAGCCGAGCTCTTTGTTCACGCGGCTTTCATTGCCGGTGATGCCATACACCTCGATCTCGAATTGCTCGCGCAGGTCGAGCACAAAGGCCCGCAGGATATCCACCGCACAAAGGGTGGCTTTGGAGCGATTCGTGGCATTGCTCAGCAGTTCATCCAGGCGACGATCGCTGTTGAGGAAATCGCCAAGACAGGCGATCACAACCTTGCGGGCGCCGTAGCTCTTGCCCAGTTGTTTGACGCGGCTGGCCAGCTTGGCGAGGCGCTGTGCGGCAATCGAGAAGTCATAGCGATTGGAGGGGAGATCAACCCGCTCGTTGAAGTGCAGATCGCTGAGCTGCACGATCAGGACCGCATCGCGGGACTCCGGAATGCTCCGCAGGGTGAGACCGCGGCTAAAGCTCTGTTCCTCAAGCCGGGCACAGAGCTCCCGTGCGTAGGCCGTCACTGCGTTCTCAACGCGGGCGTGTTCACGGAAGGCCTTGCGCTCAATCCGGTTGGTATCGGCCTGAGCCTGGCGGGCCTTGGCAAGGCGCACGTTGAACTGCAGCAGTTCGCGGTCGGGGTCTTGAACGCAAGGATGTTTGACTACCTGGCGCTTGCGATTGCGGGTTCTGCGTTCTTTGTTTAAGCCCATAGAGACATGCAGGTGATGAAGGCTACCGGCAGTGCTTTGTTGCACTCAGGGGTGCCTAGATCTGCTGCAGTTCATGCAACGGAATCGGCCGTTGTCCGCAGGCGCAGCGACAATCGAGCCAGCGCTCCAGCGGGACCTCGAGCTGCTCAGCAATCTCTGGATCGCTGAGGCCTTGGGTGACGTACTTGCGGGCCTTGATCCAGAGCTCCCGCAGGCGGTGGCTAATGCGCACTGAGAAGCCGGTATCGCGGAAGTGGTGCAGCAGCTCGCCCTTGACCTTCGGGACGAGATAGCTGGAGGGGCGATGGCCCCGGCTTGGATCAAAGTCCACGGCCCCCTTGCAAAGGCCCTCGTAGGCCGGTCCGATCAGCTCCTCGACGGCGACCGACCACCGGCGGGCAAAGCGCTGTGCCTGTTGATGGGCCAAGCCCAGGTGCTCACAGGCAAAGGCGCGCTGGGCGCTCGTCATCGGACGGCGCGGGCGTCTTGGCATTCATCCGTTGTGCAGGTGCGAGAGGCTATGGGCACCGCTGGGCTCGAGTCGCCCCACCAGCACCGCGCGTAGGGGTGTGGGGGCCAATAGCTGAACAATCAGTGCCAAGGCGATGCCGATGACACTGCCGCGGGTGAACCAGGGCATGGGTGCAATGCAACTCCCCAAGGGTTCCGCAGACCAGCGCAGCCCTGAAAGGGGAAAAGATCCTGTGGCTTGCAGCACAGGCTCTGAATCTGCCTGCGCTTGCCCCAAGCACCTGCCCACAGCTGTGCTGCCTTGATCCCACGGCTGTGGCAGCTCCAGGCCACAGCCGTGGGCTGCACTGGGGTTTGAACCGGAGCGAGAACCCAAGCAGTGATGCCAACAGGCCATGAACACACAGGTTCTTCTCACTCACCACCACCGCGAAGCCATGGCAAATGCCGCCGCCCGTGGCTTCTGGATGCCCCTGGAGCTGCCCGATGGCCCGCGCGCTGAGCTGATGTATCTGACATCGCTCAGCCAGGGAGACAACAGCATCAAGCAGCTGCTTGAGATCACCAGCCTTGAGCCCTGGCGAGAAGGCGATGGCATCACGCGCTGGCTGCCCTTCACGGGCCAATGCCTTGACCTACCGCGACCCATTCCCCTGGGTCAGCGCCGGCATCTGGCTGGATGGCTCCCGCGCAGGCGCACGGCATGCCAGATCATCGCGCTGGATGTACTGCTTGAGGCCGACTGCCTTAGCGACTTGCTTGTAGGCAAGGCTCAGCGGAACGGAGGAGGTCGCCGCTGCGCAGCACGCCCTGCTCCAGCCCCCAGCTCAGTAGGTCCCGTTGCCCGCGGCTGCCTGTCTTGGCGTACAGCCCACTAAAGCGGCGTCGAATGGTGTCGCACCGCACCTGCAGTAAGGCCGCCATCTCCGTTGTCGTGCGGCCTGCAGCGAGCATCCGCAGGAGCTCCTGCTCACGGTCGGTCAGAACTGCTCTGCACTCGCCGGCCTGTTGCAGGCGCGCCGCAAAGGCTGGGTCTAGCCAGCTGTTGCCACGCAGGAGGCAGGCCATGGCTTGAAGCAGTTGGCCCTCGCCCGTGCGTTGGCTACAAATCAACCCCTGGGGAGCGCACTGCCAAAGACAACGCAGCCGCTCGTCGCTGACCCGCTCATCCAGGCCAACCAGCACCTGCCGGATCGGCGGGTGCTCTCTGTTGTGGCATCGCGCCGTGAGCAGGGTTTGTGCGCCGCCGCCTGGATAGAGGTCATCGCAGAGCAGCAGTGCAGGGCGGCCACTGAGGGAGGCTCCACTGATCCATTCAGCTGGACTGAGCAGGCGGAAGGACAGCGGCTCTAGCAGCAGCGCAGCGGTGGAGATCAGCCGTTGGTTAGGGCTGCAGACCAGCAGATCCCAACCGCCACTGAGATCGGCTACGGCCTGCTTAAGAACCTGGAGGGAAGCAGGCGGGTTCTCTGTCCCCATTGCTTCTGGATCACTGGTCTTGCTTTAGCGCTGCGGCGCGCAACTTGCCCAGAGCCTGTTGCTTAAGACCTTGAATCTCCTCTGGGCTCATGCCAGGGAAGGAGCGGCGCAGTTGAGGTGGAGTGAGGCAGGGCTGGCGCAAGTAAAGGTTGCGAATCGCCCGCAGTTCCAGCGGCTCCAGCGCAGATAACCAGCGCTCGAGGGACGCGAGTGATTGATCCTCACGCTGCTGATCGCCCTGTTCTCGGCTGATCTGCTGCGAGGCCCGCACTAACAAGGAGAACCCTCGATCGCTCTCCTCCTCCTGGACGCCCTGATCGAGGGAGTCCGTCAGCGTTCCGCGCCATTGCTGCAACAGTTCAGCCAGCTGGCTTGGCTTGAGTGCCTTGCCGTTGAAGCGCAACTGAGCCGCCAGCCACGGCAGCGAGGGCGCCGAACCGGTGTTGGCTTGGTGTTGCTCAATCAAGCGCTGTGCCTTGAGCATCAGACCGGCCTTCTCCGCCGGAAAACGAATCATGCGCCGGCCGCGCTGCAGGAATTCAGAGAAGCCGCGCTGCAGCCAAAAGCTGGCGTAGGTCGAGAACCGGTAACCCTTGGCCGGATCGAACTTTTCAGCGGCCCGCACCAGATTCAGCGCCGCTTCCTGCATGGCATCAACGGTGCCCTCATCGCGCAGGGGCAGCAGATGGCGGTTACGCCGCCAGGTGTGACTGACGAGCCGCAGGTTGTGTTGGACCAGCTGATCGCGTGCACGCAGCGCGCTGCGGCGCACGGGCTTGGGGGCATGATCCGGACCATCGGGATGCTGCTGCCAGCGTTGGATCCGGCGGGAGAGCTCGAGCACGGTGCGCTCACTGAGGGGCTGATGACGGCTGGCGGACTGCAACCAGGCATCAACGGAGGAGGTCAGGCAGGGTCGACGGGGGGCCATGGCAAGGACGCAACTGCGCGGAGCATTCCCCGTATTTCCACGGTTGCGCTCACCACTGCAGTTGGGTTATGGCAGCGGTGTCTGCTGTGCCCCAGGGATGAGGCCTGTCGTGCCCTGCGGGTGAGGGCTGGTGTGCCTCACTTCTATAGAGAGAAGAAAAAGAAGAAGAAGAGAACACCAGCGGCTGGGGTCCAGGGGGCTCCGCAGGGAAGACGTGCGGTGCCCATAGCCTCTGCCGTCACGACAGGAGCAGGACCTCCTGATCCGGTATGCAATTTTTCTGCGTTCGAACGCAGGCGATCCAACAAACCCACCAGGCCTTGCTGCAGCTCCAGGGGCGGCGCCGCGGATCCAGCAAGCCCAGCCGAGCCCTGCGCGTCGCCAGCCTCTATGGCCACCTGCAGTGGCGTGCACGCCCAACGGGAGTGGTGTGCTTCGCGATCCGCGAGCTGGCGGAGGCCTGGCATCTGCAACCGCGTCTGTTGCGCGACGACCTGGCGGACCTGCAGGCGATGGGCTGGCTGAGTTACAGCACAGGGCCCCAGGGCACACGGGCAGAACTGCACCGCCAAGGGAGCTCCACGCCTGCGCCGCAGCGCTCGATTGAGCTGAAAGCACCGAGCGATCTGGTGGAGCAGTTTGCGGCGACCTACAACCGCCACCGCCCCGGCAGCTGGCCGGCCTATCAACCCAAAGGCGCCGTGCTGCTCCCGCGGCTGCAGCGCGCCATCCGCTACGCCGGCTCGCCCGAGTCGTTGTGGGAACGAAGCGCTGCGGCCCTCTCGGAGATGCCTTCCTTCTGGCGCGAGACCTACCCGAACGGACGCAGCGGCAGCGATTGCATTGCGGCGCTGTTGAGCGCCGATCGCAAGGCAGCTGGTCTGGGCCCGGAGTTCTGGCATGTCTTCACCTGGGGCGCAGGGGCCTGCGGGCGCGACGCGGATCTCGAGCGTGCGCGGCGCCTGTTCCTCTGGGACGGCCACCAATGGCGAGGCCAGGGGATCGAGGCGCTCAAGCTGCAGGCCGCTGAGAAGCAGCGACTGATCGAGCGGCTTGAGGCCGAGGGCCACGGGCCAACAGGGAGCGCTGCGCTCCAGTTCCAGCAACCCGCAGAGATGTATTGAGCGATGGCAGATCTGAATCGGCCGGTTCCGGGAGGCTTTGACCCGGAGGTGGTGCAACGCGCCATCGACAGCGGTGCCTTGCTTGAAACCAGCGGCGGCCTGATCGCCGCAGAACCGCTGGCGCTGCCGTCAGGGGTGGATGGAGAGGCGCTGCTCCTCCATGAGAAAAACCTGCTGGCAGCGGTCCTGCGCGGGAGCGGCGACCAGAAGCAGCGCTGGGGGCAATTCCGCCGCGCCATTGGTCTGCGCTTTGACGAGGCCGTGCCCGCGGGCCTCTGGCTTGATCCCGGGCATCGGGCCCTGGCGCTTGAAATTGATGCGCTCTATCGCGGTGAGCGCGACCTGGCGCTGCTCAACGCCCACTCGATTCGTGAGGGCCTGCAGCAACGGGCCCTGGATGGTCGCTTCCGCGGCTCAATCCAACAGCTTGAGACCACGCTCTCTGCGCTACTGGACTGGGGAGAGGACGGAGCCCCCCACCCCGAGCTGGAGTTCGAGCTGGCCTGTCAGCTGTTCCAGAGCGCCAAGGCCCGCGCGCTCTTTTACCCGGGCCTGCGGCGGCTGTTGGGCCGCGAGCGGTGCGATGGCGCGATCGACAGCGAACTGGAGCAGTGCCGTGCGCTTTTGAACGAGGCCACCGCGATTACGGCGGGCCGTTTTCGCCAGAGCATCGCGGTCTGCAGCGCCAGCGATGCGGCCAGCGAAAGCATTGCCCTGGCCTCACTGCCGCAGGAGCAGCGCCCAAAGCCCATCTCCACCGGCATCCCCTCGCTGGATATGGACATGCGCGGCGGGATCCTGCCGGGCACCGGCGAGAGCACCTGGGTGTTGGCGGCGCGATCGGGTGTGGGCAAAACCACGCTGGCGATTGCAGCGGCGATGGGCCTGGCGATCAATGGGGCCTCGGTGCTGGTGCTCTCCTGTGAGCTCAGCCGGCGCGCGATCGGTGCCCGCTTGCTCTCGCACTACTGCCGCCGTGCGGCTGGGAGCTATCGCTCGAGCTACTGCACCAATGACCTCGAGGGCCGTGGTCGAGTCATTGAGGGCCCTGAGCTCGAGCAGCTGCGGGGGTGGGCCGCGCAGTTCTCAGAGGGCATCGCGCCCAATGGGGCGCCGATGGGAAAGGTGCTCTATCAATCCCAGTTCGCTGCCACCGTGGAGGACTTGGCGGCTTTGGTGGAGGACTGCAAGAGCGCCCATCCGGATCTGGCGGCGGTGGTGCTCGATCACTTCCACGCCATGGGCCCAACCGCCGGCTACGGCAGTAACACCACGGCAGAGCTAGCGGCGCGGGCGATGGCGATCAAGGCGATGGCCGGACGCTGCGAGCTCGATGCCTTTGTGGTGGCCCAGCTCAACCGCGGCGCCTATGGCAACCCCACCGGCCCGGATGTTTCTCACCTGGCGGGGACCTCAGAGCTGGAGCGCTACGCCTCGGCGGTCTGGCTGGTTGATCGCCCCAAGCTCGATGAGTTCAGCCCGGCTAAGCCTGGTGTCCTGGAGGTGCACCACGGCAAGTTCCGCCATGGGCAGATGGCGGGCGGCAATGACCTCAGCAAAACCACGATCCGCCTGGACCGGGGCCATTGCTTCTTGGAGGCCGATGAGGGCCGGCGGGTGTTCAACGGCTCGGACCTTTATCCGGGGGTCGAATGTCTGTGATCACCCCGGCGCTGCTGGAGCAGGTGCGCGAGCGCGCCCGCGTCGTCGATCTGTTCAGCCCCGCAGAGCTGCGCAAGGCCGGATCGGAGTACATCGCGTCCTGCCCGTGGCATGAGGACCGGCGGCCCTCGCTCACCGTGAGCCCGAAGCGCAACCGGGTGCACTGCTTTGTCTGCGGCAAGGGCACCGATGCCATCGGCTGGCTGCAGGACCGGCAGGGGTTGAGCTTTCAAGAGGCAGTGCTCGAGCTGGCCCGCCGCAGTGGCGTGAACGTGGCCGACGGTGACGCCGAGGCCCAGGCGCGCTTTGAGCAGGCGTGGCGCGAGCGCAGAGCGTTGATGGCCAAGCGCAGCGAGCAGCGCACCCAGTTCCACAAGGAGCTCGAGCGGCAGCTGGAGCAGGGCGGTGACGGGGCGGACTACCTCAAGAGCCGTGGCATCAGTGCCGAGACGGCTCGCAGCTGGCAGCTGGGCTTCGCCGCTGGCCGCTTGATGCTGCCGCTCAATGACGCCTCAGGGCAGACCGTGGGCTTCTGCGGCCGGGCGACTGATAGCCAAGAGCCCAAGTACCGCAACAGCGCTTGCGATCTGCTGTTTCAGCGCAATGGCCTGGTCTTTGGTTTGGATCAAGCCGCGGACGCGATCCGCAAGGAAGGCACGGCGTTGCTTGTGGAGGGACCGCTGGATGTTCTCCAGCTGCACCAGGCCGGCTTCCGCACTGCCGTGGCCTGCCTTGGCACCAGCGTCTCGCCGCTGCAACTGCAACTGCTCCGGCGCCAGGGGATGAAGCACCTGTTGATCGCTTTCGATGGTGATCAAGCCGGCCAGAGCGCCACGGAGCGCTTGATCGAGCAGCTGCAGCCGCAGCTGGTGGCTGGGGGCTTGAGCGCTTCTGTGCTGCAACTCAGTGGTGGCGTCGACGTCGACGCCCTGATCACCAGCGAAGGCCCAACAGGCGTTCAGGGCTTGCTGGCGAGTGCGCGCCACTGGCTCGATTGGCGTCTGGAGCGGCTGCTTGCGCCATTGCTACGGGGCGATGGAGGAGTGCCGCTGGAGACGCTGCAGGCGGTGGAGCGAGAGGTGCGCTCCTTGTTTGAGCCCTGGCCCGATGGGGTGTTGCGCCAATCAGCGCAGACGCGCCTGACGCAGGCCCTGTCGGGTGGAGGGCTGCCGCACTGCGATCCCATGCTCCACAGGCAGGGCTTGAGCACGGCGCGGCAACGGGCCGAGCGGCGTGCCTTACGGCTGTTTATCCATGCCCCAGAGACCCGCGAGCTCGTGGGCGCTCTGCAGTTGCAGGACCCGGCCTGCCGCGCCGCGCTGGATTGGCTGTCCAACCTCGCCTTGCTCTCGCTCGAGGGCTCGATCGCCGCCCTGGCCATGCAGCTGGCCGCTGCGCTGCCTGCGGCGGTGGCGGCTGAGATCAGCGGCGCAGCGGCGCCGGGTCCAGAGCTGATCGCTCTATTGCAGCGCCAGTCCCAGGCGGAACTCGAGGCCCTCTTGGATGCACTCGAGCCGGTCGCTGAGGCCGTGCCCTAGGCGGGACAGGGCAGAGCGGCCGCCGCCGTGGTGCCGCCAGACCGCGGGGTCTTCCTCTCCACCAGTTGGCGGATGGAGCCCTCGATCACCGCTGTTGTCTCGGAGCTCTTCTATGACGGGCGCCTTGAGGCGAGCCGTGGCAACGCCGCCAACGCCATCCAGTGGGCCAGACCTTGCCTGTCTGCATCTGGGCGTTCCCTACCTGATCGCGGCTTGGTGTTTGAACCGGTGCACCACAGCGGCTGCAGCGTGACCAGTGAGGCCGAGATCGAGCGGATCGATCAGATCGTGTCTGCACTGCTTGGTGGGTCGTACACCCATGCCAAGGGCAGCGGCACGCTCAGCTCAGAAGAGATCCTGGTGATCGCCCCTTACAACGTGCAGGTGAACCGCCTGCGCCAGCGCCTAGACGGCAAAGCCAGGGTGGGCACGGTGGACAAGTTCCAAGGGCAGGAGGCACCGGTTGCGATCCTCTCGCTGACAGCCAGTAGCGGTGACGATGCTCCACGGGGTCTGGGCTTTCTGCTCTCGCCAAACCGCCTGAATGTGGCGATCAGCCGGGCCCAGTGCCTCTCGATCGTGGTGGGCTCCCCTGGATTGACGAGCGGCTTGGCGAACACGATCGAAGAAGCGGAGCAGATCAACCGGTTGTGCCGGATTATTCAACGCAGCGGATCATGACCATCAGGAAGCTCATCTGCGAACCCGTTCTGGGGGCGCTTCTACCCCTGGGACTCATCGTTTCTCTGGGCCCAGTCGCGATAGCCCAGCAACCGGTCCAACCCCTCACAAAAGTGGGAGGGTGCCCGCTCGGCTACTACAGCTCCGGCAGCTACTGCGTGCCCTCGAAGAGCGGGAATACCCGCGGAGCATTGGAGAAAACCGGCAACAGCTGCCCGCTGGGTTTCTACAGCTCAGGCAATTACTGCGTCAGCAGCCCAAGCAACAACCGGGAGGCGATCCAGAAGCAGGGAAACTCTTGCCCGTTGGGTTGGTACAGCTCTGGCAGCTACTGCGTGAAGAGCCGCTGACGGATCCAGCGGCAATCATTCGCAGCGGAGAGGATCAATCCTCTTCTTCGGCACCACCCGCTGGGATCAGCTTGATCTGCTTCCGACCTAGTTTGATCTCAAACTCATCTCCAGGCTTGAGATCGAGCATGGCGGTGTAGGCCTTGCCGATCATGAGATTGCCATTGAATTGAACACGGGTTGTGTAGCTGAGCTTGCGGCCACCTTTGCCCCGGCCGGCGCCGTCGTTGCCGAGGCTGAGGCCCTTGGCTTCCAGCAGGGCCTCATAGAAGGCGGTGAAGTTCAGACGCTCACCGCCATCCTTCTTGGTGCTCACGTATCCGCAGCTCCGCACCACATCGGATTTGGAGACATCGCCCAGCTCTTTGACTTTGGCGAGCAGATCAGAGCCGGTGAGCATTGGCAGAGATAAGACTTAAGCAGTAGCTATCGCCCCGCAAGGCATAGCAGTGAGCTCAGATCGCTGATTGCAACCATCAAAAAAGGAGGCCTCCTCAGACCTCCTTAAGCGTGCAGTAGTCATCCTCTGCAATGTGGCGGTTCTAACGCCTCTGGCCATGGATTGCCAGCTCAGATCTCCTGGAGCAAGCGCTCGAGCCGCACCAGTTGATAGCGGTTGGCTTCTGAGGGAACAGCGCTATACATCGCCCAGCATTGGCGCAGCTGCGCTTCCAGGCCCTGGCGCACGTGGTGGTGGCTGTGCAGCGAGATTGTGGCGGCGGTTGGGGTGAAGGTCATCGCGAAGGTTCGGGCAACTGTTCAAAGGGTTCCCCGCCCTGTCCCCGCAGGTCCATGCAGCGATCAATTCGCCGGGCTGAGTTGAATCCACCAGCCGCTACCCGGGCCCTCCACTTGCCAGCGGGGGCTCCAGTTGCGCTCGGAATAGCGCAGGGCCTGACCGCTACCAATGGCTGTACTCACATAGCCGCCCTCGGCAAGGGCGGCCTCGCCATTGGGGTCATGCATCAGCAGTTGCCTTGAGGCCGGATCCCACCCCACGACAACACTCCAGTGGCCGCCGCCACGCGGTGCGCTGACCGGACCGCGATGCAGCCAGCCGACAGGACAGGGGAGCCCGCGCCTGAGCTGATGCAGTAGATCCTCGATTGCACCGTCCTGACGAAAGCGCGCCCGCAGGCCCAGGGAGCCGAGGGCCGCAATCTGAGCGCTGGCATCGGTGCTGTCGCCATAGCGCTGAACCAACCGGAGGTACTGGTCATCGACTTGCCCTTGCCCTGCCAAGCAACCCGGCTTGAGGAAGGCAGCGGCCATGGCACAACTCGAGGAGAAACACATCCGCCGGCCCTGATCGGTGGCGCTGTCGTTCTGGCTCAGGTAGGGAACGGGCAGCTGGATCAGCCCTGGTGTCAGCCCGCCTCGGTAGCGAGCGGCGAACCTCTCCAGCTGCTCCGGAGTGAGGCTGTCCTGCAGCAGAACCCAGGCCTCGCACTGATGCGGCAGTTCTTGGAAATGACGGACCGCTGAGAGCAGCTGGATCGGTTCAGACAAGGCGCGCGGAGCAGACGGCCCTGAAGGGTTCCGGATGCAGCGCTCGGAACCCTTCGTTCTCCAGGGTCTCCAGCAGATGAACTCACGCCGGCTAGTGGTTTGGATCTCCGCCGGAATCCTTAGCTTTCAGGGCGCCACCTTGGCCTTCGATCTCCTCAACTGCACGGCCCTGAGTTGGCTCTACGTGCGAAGCAATGGCTTGCCAGCGCTCGAGCAACAGCAGAACATCCCTCCAGAGGCACCCGTTTCGGCCTTCTGCAGTCGCCCCCAGGACCGGATTGATGAGGCCGTCAGCCAGGGCCTGAGCATCCTGGCGGGCCTAGCCCTTGGGAGCTCCGTGGGCGGGCGGGGTGAAGGCCGGCACTGAGTAGCAAGTAGTTGCCAATAGCCTCCGGCAGCCGCAGTCAACCGATGAAGAGTGACTCAAGTCGCCAGTGGATCTGTACACGCCAGATGGCCGAGCTTCTCAGCCTCCACCGTGTAACTCTCCAACGGTTGAAATCAGCCGGTTACTTCCGCCAAGGACATCATTTCCGGAAGGCCAATCCACTGGCTCCGCGCTCAAACACGCTCTGGCATGAACAGCGCGTCCTGATGCGTCTGCAGGCCGAATAAAAGCCAGATCCGACAGCAATGAGACAGCGTTGAGACCGTGTTTCTAATTATCAAGATCTGGCAAACGTGCAAAGTCCCGTGCAAAGTCCTCCAGGCCACCCCAGTGATAGCAAGGGATTACGACCAAGTTCTCGAGATTCATAACCCCAAGGTCGGGAGTTCAAGTCTCCCCCGAGCCATCGCTTATTGCCTCGCTTCGGCGGGGCTTTTTGCTGTCTGCGTTCACTCCACGCCTAGGGTCTGGCCAGTTAAACCGGGGAGTGATGCAGGCATTCCGACAGGTCTTGCCGTTCTTGGCCTGCGTGGCGCTGGCGCCTTCCAGCGCACTGGCCTGCAGCTGCTCACCGGCCATCGAGACGCCCATCACTCAGCTGTATCGCTGGCAAATCGGACGGCAGGACACACCGGGGCGCCCTGAGCTGAAGTCCATCCAAAACCTTCTCAGCCCAGCGTTGTACCAGGACTTGAGCGCTGCCTATCAGCTCAACCCAGGTGAGGGGCGTGGCTATTTGGATTTCGATCCCTTCAGTGGCACGCAGGTTTACACCCACAACGTGCTCGTGGTGGGCTGCAGCGGCGACAGTGCCGATGTCGCGGTGTTTACGGGTCTGAAAGGACGTCTCTCCGAGACTCCACAACGGCTCTCTCTGCAGATGCAGCAGACCGCCGATGGATCATGGGTGGTGGGTGATGTCAGCTACCCCAGTGGGTTCCAGCTGAGCAGTTTTCTCTCTGGCTTGTTGAAGCAGTGATCCCTCTTCTCTGTCTCTGCGGCCCGTCCGCTGCCGGGAAAACCAGCATGACGCGAGCCCTGCAGGACCTTCTGGAGAGTGACGGCATCAGGGTGTTGCCACTGTCCTGTGATGACTACTACTGGCACGAATGGACCCCGGATGCGGTCTACGGCTACGACACCCCTGCCGGAATTGATGCCGAGGCTCTGCTTGCTGATCTGGAGCAGCTCTGCAGGGGGGACGCCACCAGCCTTCGCCGCTACGACATGGTCAGCCACCAGGCCCGGCACGAGCCTTTGATTCAGGCCTATGACCTGATTGTTCTCGAGGGGGCCTTTGGTCCCCAGCTCCTGCTGGAGGAGCCGCTGCTGCGATCGATGGTCTATCTGGAGCTCACGATGCCGCTGCGCCTCTGGCGACGCCTACTGCGTGATCGCCGTGAACGCGGGCATTCCTTGGCCTATGTGATTCGGCAGACCGTGCTGGAGACGCTGCCCGGGGAAAGGGAATTCATTCTTCCCTTGAAACCGCAAGCCGACCTGGTCATCCAAAACAGCACGGCAGGCCTTGCGACACTGACGGAACACGCCCGCTCCCTCCTGGTGCCATGACCCGTGACGATGGAGCGAGGCTGATCAATGGACCCGAGACGGCCAACACCACACTCCTTCTTGCCCACGGTGCAGGCGCACCGATGGATAGCCCCTGGATGAACACCGTGGCCGAAGGCATCGGCAATTGCGGTGTTCGGGTGGTGCGCTTCGAGTTCCCCTACATGCAGCGAAGTCGGGAGCTGGGTCGACGTTGTGGACCAGATCGACTCCCCAAACTCCTTGATGCCTACCGCGAGGAGGTAATCAGCGAACAACAGCGGCAAGGTGGCGCCAATCTGTTCATCGCTGGGAAGTCCCTCGGAGGGCGCATCGCCAGCCTGCTCATCGACACGCTGAGCGACGTCCAGGGTTGCCTGTGCCTTGGCTATCCCTTCCATCCCCCAGGACAACCAGAGTCATTGCGCACCGACCATCTCGAGGTCATGCACTCCCCGTGCCTCATTCTCCAGGGGGAACGGGACAGCTTTGGACGCCGTGAGGAAGTGGAGCGCTATCCACTGGCCGCGTCGGTGGAGTTGACCTGGTTGCAGAGCGGAGATCACAGCTTTAAGCCCACCAAGGCCTCCGGACTCACTGAGTCAGACAACTTGCAGGCCGCCATCGACCACTGTCAGCACTTCATGACCCATCACCAGCGCGGGTAGCCCAGGCGACGGAAGAACAAGGGCAGTGTGGCCAACACTTGTGGAGCCAACACGGCCACCGAACAATGCGCGAGGTCGTCTTTCGCGTTTCCTGCTCAGCTGAAAACCTGCAAGCCCAAAGTGAGCAACCGCAGCTGAGCATTCGCTCCAGCAACCTTGAGGAACTGCACTACGCAGCTCGCGATGCGTTGATGGACCACTTCGGCCCCAGCCATGGGGCCTATCGGGTTCGCTTTACGCGCTGACGGTCTCGAGCGCCTGGGGGATGCGCTGGAACATGTAGCCCAATCCCCGAGCGGTAAGGATCAGTTCCGGGTTTTCGGGATCATCCTCGAGCTTGGCCCGCAGCCGGGAGATGTGCACATCCACCACTCGGCTGTCGGAGGAGCGCTCGGGCTTGTAGCCCCAGACTTTCTCCAGCATGTCCAGGCGACTGATCGGTTCGCCAGACCGGCTAAGCAGAAGCTCAAGCAGGTTGAACTCCATGCCGGTCAGTCGGATGCGCTCATCGCCCCGATGGGCCTGACGCTTGTTGAAGTCGATGCTGAGGTCACCCACGACCACCACATGGGCCGTGCGGCCGGGCCCGGCCACCCCATTGGCCTGAACAGAGCTGACACGCCGCATGACGCAGCGAATTCGCGCCTCCAGCTCCTTCGGGCTGAAAGGTTTCACCATGTAGTCGTCGGCGCCAAGCTGCAGACCCGTGATCCGGTCTGCCACATCGCCGAGGGCGGTCAACAGGATGATCGGGACCTCCGACTGGGCACGAATGCGCTCGGTCACGGCAAAACCGTCGAGCTCCGGCATCATCACGTCGAGAACCACGACATCCGGTTCTGATGCGCGGAAATGCTCGAGTGCCTGGGCTCCGTTCTCGGCAAGGGTCACTTCGTGACCAAGCATCACCAGGCGGGTCTCAAGGATGCGGCGAATGTTCTCTTCGTCATCTGCGACCAGGATCTTGAGGGGAGCGGTCGTCGTCGCTTCAGTCATCAAGAGGGGATCAGATGCTGTTCTGAATCAACGAATAGCCGAGTGGGTTCCCGTTTATGAAGGAACAACAGGCTTTGTAACGAAGCCGCAGCGGGACTGTCCCTGACTGCTTAGTTCTCCTGTTCTGTGAAGGCATCCAGCAGAACGGGCACCGTCACGATCGGGTCAAAGCTCGTAATCGCAGGCTGCGGAGTGGGCTCGGCCTGACGGCGGAAACGATTCGAACTGGTCCGACTGGGGGCCGGCGAGCTCGCCTGAGGGGAGGCGCTTGGTTGGTCCGCCTCGGAGCGGCGACGGATTGGATTACGCCGGGTCGCCTCTGGACGGGTCGTGGACAGTGGCCGCTGGATCGGTTGGTCCTTCAACTCCCCGCGGAGCTGGTTCAGTAGCCGAAAATGGCCGGTGGTGTTGTATTTCCGCAGCAGCGACGGATCCCAAGCCATTAGCGCTGGTCTGTAAGACCCTCAGCCTATTGGGCAGCGCGGGTGCAGGAGAAGCGTGATAAATTGTTGCGGTGACAACTGGAAGTCGATCCGGGTTCGGGTTAACCGAAACGTTGGGTCTAATCCCTGTCTCCACCAATCATTTCACGGATTATGTCGAGGCTCGTCGGTCTTCAGGCTCCTGACTTCACCGCCACTGCAGTGGTCGATCAGGAATTCAAGGAGGTGACCCTCTCCTCATACCGCGGCAAGTACGTGGTGCTGTTCTTCTACCCCCTGGATTTCACCTTCGTCTGCCCGACGGAGATCACGGCCTTCTCCGATCGCTACAGCGAGTTCTCCAGCCGTAACTGTGAAGTCCTGGGCGTCTCCGTGGACAGCCAGTTCTCTCACCTCGCCTGGGTGCAGACCGACCGTAAGAACGGTGGTCTCGGCGACATCGCCTATCCCCTGGTCGCTGACCTGAAGAAGGACATCGCCCGTTCCTACGAGGTGCTGGACGAGGAAGCCGGTGTGGCCCTGCGCGGTCTGTTCATCATCGATCCCGATGGTGTGATCATGCAGAGCACCATCAACAACCTGCCCGTCGGCCGCAGTGTTGACGAGACCCTGCGTCTGCTCCAGGCCTTCCAGCACATCCGCAACCACCCCGACGAGGTCTGCCCCGCCAACTGGACCCCTGGCGAGAAGACCATGAACCCCGATCCCGTGAAGAGCAAGGAGTTCTTCGCTGCTGTGAACTGATCCCCAGTTCCCATCGATCTACGGGGGCCGAGAGGCCCCCTTTTTTATGTTCAATCAGGGGCTGCCAGGCTCAGTTCCCCTGTCGCACCGTCCAACTGCGCTGGAACGCCGAGGGGAAGTGCCATGTTGGGCCGCCCGTGGCCGACTGGTAGCTGATGCACCAGCGGGATACCCAAGTTGCCGAGCCGCTCCTCGAGGATCTCCTCCATTGAGAAGTCCCCTGGCAAGACATCGTCCTCAGCCCAGCTGAAGCGCCCTAGGCCAATCCCCCGCACACCATCGAGCAACCCTGAGCTGCGCCACTGCGTGAGCTGCCGATCGACGCGATAGGGAGCTTCACCGGTGTCCTCCAGCACCAAGATCTTGTCCCGCAGGGCGGGAAGCCAAGGCGTACCGATCAAGCTCGTGGCAATGGTGAGGTTGCTCACCACCAGTGCTCCGCGCGCGAGGCCTGGCCGTAGACGCCGGCCCTGAAGGGATGCCACAGGCCTCCCCTTGAGCAGAGAAGACAGGCGTTCCCACTGAAGGTCCGATCCGCCAAACCAGCCATGCACCCCACCGCAACTGCCTGCGGCGAGTTGGGCGAGGAGCACCGCTGAGCAATCTGAAAACCCAACACACCAGCGTGGGGTGGCCGGGATGGACCAGCCCTGCTCGAGCACGCGTGCACTGCCCCAGCCCGCCCCGACCAAGAACAGTGCATCAATGGAGGGATCGAGCCAGGCCTGCCGCAGGGAGGAGGCGCGCTGCTCATCCGTCCCGGAGAACCAACGCCACTGGCCCAAGAGTTCAGGCGGAGTGAGAAGCCTCCAACCCTCCTGCCGGCAGCGCCGCCGCAGGAGCTCCAACGTCGGATCCTCTCGCTCAAGCCAGGTGCCTGGTGCGAGCGCTGCAATCCGTGCTCCCGGCTTCAACGGTGCCGGGCCGCGCTGCGTCGCTGCTCGGGAGCGGGCAGCCAGGGGAACCGCTGCCGCTAGTGCCCCAAGGAGCAGCTCACGGCGGCGCCAGGGTTTCATCCCAACAGGCTGGCCAACAGACGGCGTCCATCGACCCCACCGGTCGCTGGGTCACAGGCCCGTTCGGGGTGGGGCATCAGGCCGAGCACATTGCCCTGGGCATTGGTCAGGCCAGCCACGTCGGCGACGGAGCCGTTGGGATTCCGGCAGTAGCGCAGCACCACCTGGCCTTGGTCCTCAAGGGCCTTGAGGTCATCGGGAGCGGCCTGGTAGCGCCCCTCTCCATGGGCGATAGGGAAATTCACCACCTCGCCGCTGCTGTAGCCCTGCAGCCAGCTGCACTGGCCCGGCTCAACGCGAAGATCCGTGGGCTCGCAGATGAAGTGGAGTTTCTGGTTACGGGTCAGGGCGCCTGGCAAGAGGCCCATCTCGGTCAGCACCTGGAAGCCATTGCAGATTCCCAGCACGCGACCGCCGCGCTTCGCGAAGGCCGCGACTTCCTCCAGCACAGGGGCGAAGCGCGCAATCGCTCCGCAGCGCAGGTAGTCGCCGTAGCTGAATCCGCCTGGAATCACGACGGCATCAAGACCACTCAGATCCCGCTCCTCATGCCAGAGGAAGCGGGTTTCGATGCCCAAACAGCCCTGGGCTGCCCACTGGACATCCCGGTCACAGTTTGAGCCGGGAAAAACAACGACACCAAGGGTCATGGCTCAGGCTCCAGCGCTGGAGTCGTCCTTGAGCTCGAGGGTCCAGTCCTCGATCACGGGATTGGCCAACAACCGGTCACTCAACAGCTCCAACTGCTGACGGGCGGTCTGGGCGTCAGGAGCCTCAAGCTCCACCTCCACGGCCTTACCGATCCGCAATTTGCCGATGCCATCGACACCCAGGCGTGAGGCAGCGGCTCGGGTGGCTTCACCAGCGGGATCGAGCACGGAGGGCCTCAGGGAGACCAACACACGGGCAGAGAAGACGGGCACCTGAGCTCTAGGTGGGGTTTGTTAAATCTTGGCAGGCCGGCTGACGCTGGACCCGGCTGTGGTCAGGTTGGAGGGGGTCCTAAGGGGTCGCCGTGGATCGCTTGCCGCTGCTGACTGGGCTGCTGACAGCCTGGGCACTCCTCACCACCCAGGTCGCCAAAGGGGAGGAACCCTTTTCGCTTCCGCTCGAATGCCAGCTCGAATCGGCCCGTTGGCAGCCCTGCACGCTGACCGTTGAACGGCTCGGGGAGCACTGGTGGCTCCAGGTCGGTGGGCGCCGACTGGACTTTCACCACGACGGACGGGGACAGATCGAACTTCAGGAGGCGGCAAGAGAGCCCCGGCTTGTTCAGCCCCACTGGAGATCTGAGCAGGCCCTCTGCTGGGGGGGCATCTGCGCCAAAGGAGCCTTGCCGCTGGACTAGCCCAGACCGGCGATCAACTGATCCTTCAGGGCTGAACCCTTGAGGGACAGGCCCAGGGCGACAAGCTCCAGACCGTCGTCGTTGGGGCGCTCCAGCCGCGAACCGCTGTCAAACCAACACTCCAGACGCGGGCCAACCGCCTGAATCTGCAGCGGGTGGGATTTACCAGGCAGCCAAGCCCGTCCCTTGAGACGCAGCAGGCCTTGGTCTGTAATGCAAGCCGGCAACAGGGCTTCGAGCTGGGCTTTGCTGGTCACTCCCTGCCACTGGAAGGC
>NZ_JAFMNJ010000001.1:0-6054 GCF_017859255.1 Vulcanococcus sp. DEBay_Sum29NL08_54 | reverse complement strand
GATCGAGTCCCATCAGCAGAGCCGCTGGGACGTCGCCGCGGGCCATGGGCAGAACAGACACGCCGCTGCGGACCTGGTCGCTCAAGCGGCGGCGGAGACGGTCGACGGCCTCCTCGCTTAAACAATCCGCCCGGCTCATCAGCACGAGATCGGCGGCCTCGAGCTGATCGTCGAAGAGCGCGTTGATGTCACTGAGGTGATCCAGGCTTGGATCGGCCTGTCGTTGGGCCTCGAGGGCACTGGGATCGGCAACGACACTTCCGCCACTCAATGCCTCACCGTCGACAACGGTCACCACGCCCGTCACACGGGTCTTGGTGCGAATCTCGGGCCAGCGGAAGGCCTGCACCAGGGGCACGGGCAGGGCGAGGCCACTGGTTTCGACGACGATTCCATCGAGTTGGTCAGCGCGCTGCAGCAACTGCTGCATGACCGGCAGAAACTCGTCCTGGACGGTGCAGCAGAGGCAACCGTTGGCCAGCTCAACGACCCGTCCGTCGAGCTCATCCTCAGGGCAAAAGCCGCAGCTGCGAATCAGATCGCCATCGATCCCCACCTCACCAAACTCGTTCACCAGAACGGCAAGCCGCAGGCCACTGGAGACCAGCAGCTGACGCAACAGTGTCGATTTACCAGCGCCAAGAAACCCGGTCACCACCGTGACCGGGAGGCGTGATGCGGGTGCCACAGTCATGGTCAGGCGACGAGCGCGGTCCAGGTGAAGGCGGCGCCGATGCCGACCATCACACCGGCGAGGAGCTGTTTCTGGCTCAGCGGGAGCTCCTGGCTGAAGCGACGCAGGCCAACGAGGGAGAGGGTCAACAGAGCGCCTTGGCTGAGCAACAAACCCAGCAGGTAGAAGGCAATGGGGGTGGACTCCCAGCCAATCACCGAGGCGCTGAGCACATAACCGTGCAGAGCGAAGGCGGGAATCAAGCTGAGGGCAGGAAGACGGCCCACGATCACGAGGCCCTCGACCACCAGGGAGAGGGAGACCAGTGCCTCGGCACCAGGCAGACCGGGCAACCAAAGACCCAGTGCCGTGGCGCTGAGGCCCACCAGCAGCAACGCCATGGTCCAACGCATGGAGCGTTGAAAGCCGACCAGGGCCAGGGCAATCAGAAAGAGCAGATGGTCAGGCCCCAGCAGCGGGTGGGCCAGACCACTGATCAATCCACTCACCGGTGAGGGAACCAGCGCCATGGACTCCATCGGGTGATGGGCCAGAGCTGGCGCGGCAGAGAGGGAAGCCAGCAGGAGCGCAGGGGCCCCGAAACGCTTGAACATCAATAGGACTGGTCCGCGCCAGGTGATTAATGGGAGTGAACCGGCGGGCGTTCTGACTGGAGCCCTGGGGACAGGACTCTTCACAGCTGCGGGACAGCGCCGGAATTACACCGGACTTTCCCCGTTTCCTCCTCGGGCTGATCCCCCGAAGAACCGGAGCACTGAGCCTAAGCGCTGATTAACGACAGGCCAGGCTTTCGCGGGTATCGACACCCGTACGTGGATTGACGCCGCTGGCCCGGGCACAAAGGGCCTTCTGCTGCGGAAGGTCCAGAACCGCGTCGGTGAAGTCCGTGCCTTCGATGACCGCGCCGGTGAACTTGCTGTTCATCAGCATCGCGTTGCGAAAGACCGCACCGCTGAGGTCAGCGTTGTCAAAGCGGGTGGCGAAGGCCACGGCATCCTCGAGATCAGCCGCCGAGAGGTTGGCGTTTTGCAGATTGGCGGTGTTGAACACGGCCCCGCGCAGGTCGGTCTCACTGAGGTCAAACCCCTCCATGGAGGCTTTTAGAAACTCCTGCTGCTGAAGGTTTCGGCCGTGCATGTCCGGTTGCAGGTCCTGAGCGCTGCGCTGACCACGTAGTTCGGGGGCGGTAATCGCCAAGGCCGGGGAGGCCACTGGAAGAACAGAGGCCAGCAGCAGAACAACGCCGAGGGCGAGGGTGCTCAATGAGCGGGCCACGAGCAACTGAATGAGCGCAACGAGGTTCCGCACTGCAGCTTTAACTTGGGCGCTCAAGTTATTGCAGGCGGATACCGGAGCGCGACCGATGAGCAAGACCCTTCGGGTGGTGGTCCCTCCCCATCCCCTCATTGGCCATTGGCTGACCGTGTTGCGGGATCGAGAGACCCCTCAGCCCCTCTTTGCAACGGCGATGGCCGAACTGGGTCGATGGTTGACCTATGAGGCCATGCGGGACTGGATTCCTTACCAGCGGGTGCAGGTGCAGACACCACTGGCCCAGACGGAAGGGACCATCGTTGACGGTTCGATTCCGGTACTGGCTGTGCCCATCCTCCGAGCTGGATTGGGGCTATGGGACGGAGCCAAGTCGGTGATCCCTAGCGCTGCCGTCGCCCACATGGGCCTGCAACGGGATGAGGCCAGCGGTCGCTGCCGGTGTTACTTCAACGGTCTTCCGGAGACCATCCCCGCCAATGCAGGGGTGCTGGTCTTTGAACCCATGGTGGCCACTGCTGGAACGCTCCTGAACGTGCTCGAACAGCTGGAGACCAAGGGGGTGACTGGCCAACGGGTGCGGGTGATCTCCACCCTTGCCGCCAGTCCCGGGTTGAAAACCCTCGGTGAGCGCTACAGCGATCTGACCATCTACACCGGCTGTATCGACGCCGAGTTGGACGATCAGCAGCGCATCGTTCCTGGCTTAGGTGACGCTGGCGACCGTCTGTATGGCAGGCCGCAGTCAGGCTTCGTAGGCTGAGGCAACTTCAAAGCAGGTCCACGCGATGTCCAACCGAGACGGCGGTTCAGGTTCTCTGAGCACCCTCTTGGTTGGTGCTGTGATCGGTGCCGCTGGCTTTGCCTGGTGGCTCTATTCCGAGGCTGAGCGGCGCCAGCAAAACACCCGGCAACAGCGAAGCCTGCGCCTAAGTCGGCTGGCCGATCACGACGATCAAGCCTTTGACCCCAACAGCGACCGCCCGGTGGTCCGGGAGGTTGAACTCCAGGACAAGGTTCAAGAGCTCAACCAAGCGATCGAAGACGTTCGCAGGCAGCTCGAGGGGCTGAGCCCCCAGAGCTGACAGGGCTCCTCGGTAGGTTGCTGGGAAGACAACCCCGCAGCCATGCTTCGCTCCGCCGCGATCACCCAGGGCATTCAGCGCTCCCCCAACCGCGCCATGTTGCGGGCTGTCGGTTTTGGAGACGCTGACTTCAACAAACCGATCATCGGCATCGCCAACGGCTACAGCACGATCACGCCCTGCAACCTGGGCCTCAACGATCTGGCCCGCCGGGCTGAGGATGCGGCTCACGCGGCGGGTGCCATGCCCCAGATGTTCGGGACCATCACCGTGAGTGATGGCATCTCGATGGGCACCGAAGGGATGAAGTATTCCCTGGTGAGCCGCGAGGTGATCGCGGATTCAATCGAGACAGCCGTGAACGGTCAGAGCATGGATGCGCTGCTCGCCATCGGCGGCTGCGACAAAAACATGCCTGGGGCCATGCTGGCCATGGCGCGGATGAATATCCCTTCAATCTTTGTCTACGGCGGCACGATCAAACCCGGAAAGCTCGGCGCCTGCGACCTCACCGTTGTGAGTGCCTTTGAGGCGGTGGGTCAGTTCAGCGGTGGACGGATCGACGAGCAGGAGCTCACGGCCATTGAGAAGAACGCCTGCCCTGGCGCCGGCAGTTGCGGCGGCATGTTCACCGCCAACACGATGAGTGCGGCCTTCGAAACCATGGGCCTGAGCCTGCCCTACAGCTCCACCATGGCTGCCGAAGATCCTGAAAAAGCCGATAGCGCTGCCCGCAGCGCGGAGGTGCTGGCTGAGGCGATCAAGGCCAACATCCTTCCCCGCGATCTGATGACCCGCGAGGCCTTTGAAAACGCCATCAGCGTGATCATGGCCGTCGGCGGCTCCACCAACTCCGTGCTCCACCTCCTGGCCGTGGCCCGCACCGCTGGCGTTGATCTCTCGATCGATGACTTCGAGACCATCCGCCAACGGGTGCCCGTGATCTGCGACCTCAAGCCCAGCGGCCGCTACGTCACCGTGGATCTCCACCAGGCCGGTGGCATCCCCCAGGTGATGAAGCTGCTGCTGGATGCCGGTCTGCTCCACGGCGATTGCAAAACGATCGAGGGCAAAACCCTCAAGCAGGTGCTCGCCGATGTTCCCGCGGTGCCCCCAGCCGGCCAAGACGTGATCCGGCCGCTGAGCAATCCGCTCTACGCCAAGGGCCACCTGGCAATCCTCAAGGGCAACCTGGCCGAAGAGGGTGCCGTGGCCAAGATCAGCGGGGTGAAGAATCCGGTGATCACCGGCCCCGCCCGCGTATTTGAAAGCGAGGAAACCTGCCTGGCCGCCATCCTCGATAAGCAGATCAACCCAGGCGACGTGGTGGTGGTGCGACAGGAGGGTCCCGTGGGTGGCCCCGGCATGCGCGAGATGCTCAGCCCCACCGCCGCGATCGTGGGCCAGGGCTTACTGGATTCCGTGGCCCTGATCACCGATGGACGCTTCTCCGGGGGCTCGTTTGGACTGGTGGTCGGCCATGTGGCGCCCGAGGCGGCCGTGGGCGGAACCATCGGTCTGGTCCAGGAGGGCGACAGCATCACCGTTGATGCCAGCCAACTGCTGATCCAACTCAATGTTGATGACGCCGAACTGGCCGCCCGCCGGGCCGCCTGGAGCAAGCCTGAGCCGAGGTACCGCACCGGTGTTTTGGGTAAGTACGCCCGGCTGGTGAGCTCCAGCAGCAAAGGTGCTGTGACCGACCAGCCTGACCTCTAGGCCTCGCCAGCAATCAAGGCGCGAATTCGCCTGCAGAGGGCTTCAAGGGGGGCGCCGGCGCTGGGGCGTTCGCAGCGCTCCCCTGAGTTCGCTTGCATCCAGACGGGATGGCTGCCATGCCAAAGCATGGGTGCCTGCTCATCGGCCACCATGCTGAGCATCAGGTTTAGTTCGTCGCCGCTGCGGTAGATCTCCAGCTCGAGATCGCGATCAGGGTGGCGAACCCCATCGGTGTCGCGCGCTTCGATCAAGAGACAGCAATCACTGCAGTCCCCGACGGTGGAGGGCGGTTCGCCACTGAAACGCAGGGCGTGGCGATAGGGCTTCAGGCAGACATCGGCGGCCTTGGCCAATTCGCTCAGGAGGGGTTCGAGGTCCACAGTCAGGCCACGGCTCGGATCGAGCGGAGCAGCAAGCGCAGGGCACCGGGCCGGAAGCCGGGATTACGGCCGCCCATGTCTCCAAATTTGGAATGCAAGATCTGAATTCTGGTCACCCGTGCGGGATCAAAGCGCAGGGGCAGGCCAACGGGGGTGGCCCGAACGCTGGGGGTGAGACGACTAAAGGGAATCGTCACCACAGAGGTGCCGTTGGGCCGGGTGGAGAACTCCGCCACCCAACGCAATCCACCTGGGATCAGTTCCGTGAGGCCGGCCACCCCATCACGGCTGGCCAGGGCCAGCTTGTAGCGGCGACCATCGCCATCGAGTTCGAGCTCGAGGGCTCCGTAGGAGGAGAGATCCAGCGGTGGATCCAGCACCGCTGAGCGGCAGCTCACAAAGCCGCCCCCCTCGGGTTCAACGACGGCCTCCATCAGCAAGCCAGACGCGGTGGAGTGACACTGACCCTGGCTGCGTCCCCCCATGATCGTGTCGTTGAGGGTGTGCCATCCAGGGAAGTCAGCTCCCTGTGCCAGGACCAGTGGCGCAAGCATGGATGCGATCCAAAGCAACGGCGTCAGCCTGCCGCAGTCACACCCGCGAGCGCGGCCTCATCCGCCAGGACAAGAACCTCATTGCGGGGAGTGACCAACTTGGCGGGGGTCCGATCGGGTGATTCACTCGGATCCAGCAGGCGGCTGAGGGCCTGCACCTTCCCTGATCCACTCACCAGAAAGATCACCTGGCGGGCCGCACTCAAAACAGGTGCGGTCAAGGTGATGCGCTCAAGTCCCTTACCGCGACCGACCGTGGTCCACCGATCGGTGATCGTCGGCGCCTCGGTGCCGGGGAACAGGGAGGCCGTATGGCCGTCCTCACCCAAGCCGAGAACCATCAGATCAAA
>NZ_JAFMNJ010000024.1:0-27365 GCF_017859255.1 Vulcanococcus sp. DEBay_Sum29NL08_54 | reverse complement strand
CCACCACGCCCCAAAGCAAGCTGCCGTCCTCTTGGCGTTTCACCAGCAGGCAACCAATCAAGTCGGGGGCGACCAGCTCGGCGGGGCGGGCGAAGAAGGCTTGGGGGAGCGCTGGAGGTTGCTTCGGCATCGCCACCACCAAGCAGGCAGGTCACAGTTAACCGACCCTGCGCTGCGCGCGAAAGCCGCGGACGCCAGAATCAGCCCATCGGCTCAGCCCCGGCGATGCACACCGAAGGATTCACCCTCGCAACGGTCTTGATTGGCGGCAGCGGGCTGTTTGTCTTGGCCACCTTGTTCTTCGGAACCAAAGGCGGCTACTACGACACGGACAAGTACGACGGCAACGGCACCGCGCACTGACGCGGCCGAGATCTAGGGATACTGAAGCGATCTCACGCCTCACCCCCGTGACTGCTCACTGCACCGAAGACATCCGACTGCAGCTGCGGAGCTGGCCTGAAGTGGAGGCCTATCTGACCCAGAACAAAGGGGTGATCATTCCCCTGGGGTCCACCGAGCAGCACGGACCCACCGGAGCCATCGGCACCGACGCCCTCACCGCCGAAGCCGTGGCCCTGGAGGTCGGACGGCGCCTAGGAGTCCTGGTCACCCCGGCCCAGGCCTTCGGCATGGCGGAGCACCATCTGGGCTTTGCCGGGACCATGAGCCTGCAGCCCTCCACCCTGCTGGCGGTGCTGCATGACCTGATCCTCTCCTTGGCCCGCCACGGGTTTGAGCGGATCTACGTGATCAATGGCCATGGCGGAAACATCGCCACCTGCAAGGCAGCCTTTGCCCAGGCCTACGGCACCGCTGCCGCCCGCGGACTGCCCAATGCCGCTCAACTGCGCTGCAAGCTGGCCAACTGGTTCATGACCTCAGAGGCCATGGGCCTGGCCCGAGAGCTCTACGGGGACAAGGAAGGACACCACGCCACCCCCAGTGAAATCGCCATCACCCTGGCGCTCGAGCCCAGCCTGGAGAGCAAGCAACAACCGTTGCCCGACCCAGCACCCGCCGGACCAATTCACAGCCCCGAGGACTTCCGCCGCCGCCACCCCGATGGCCGCATGGGCTCCCATCCCTCCTTGGCCACTGCCGAGGATGGCCGCCGCTTTTTGGACGTGGCCGCGACGGGGCTGGTGGCTGATCTGGAGCGCTTTTTAAGCGAGTCGGCCAGCTAGGTTCACCCCATGAGCAACATCAGCGCCGACGACGTCCGCAAGGTGGCCAAGCTGGCTCGCCTCGATCTGCCCGAAGACAAAATCGCGACCTACACCGGTCAGCTCGAGCGGATTCTCGATTACGTCGACCACCTGCAGGCCGTCGATACCGATGGCGTTCCCGCCACCACCCGGGCTGTCGAAGTGGTCAACGTGACGCGCGAAGACACCGTTGTTGCGACCGACGTGCGGGAGCAACTGCTCAACGAAGCCCCTCTGCGCGAAGGCGACTTCTTCAGGGTTCCCAAAATCCTGGCTGAGTGAATCTCAGCGCCTGGGCGAGACAGCCGTGCGGTGGAGCAGAGCCACCACGTGGCGCCTTGCCCTGAAGGACGGCAACAGTCCTGCAATCGGACGAAGTTTGCTGCGGCGGCGGCGGTGACTGCGCACGCCCAGAACGATGTCGTAGAGGAAGTTCGTTAAATCGCTCTTGGTTTCAAACAAACCGAGGCGCTGAGGCGAGCCCTTGGCATCCAGGATTGGCTTGGTGGCGTGATAAGCCGGCCGATACTCAAACCAGGGAATTGAAGGCCATAGGTGATGAACCAAGTGATAGTTCTGACCCATGATCAGCCAATTCATTAAACGCCCCGGATAGACCCTGGCGTTGTGCCAACGGTTGCGGGACGAGAAGGGGCGGTGAGGCAGGTAATCAAAGAACAAGCCCAGGGTCACCCCGACCATCAGGGCTGGCGCGAACCAGACATTGAAGATGAAATCAATGAAGCCATATTTGATCCCAGCTAGCACAATCGCGAAGAAGATTCCCCGGGCAATCCCCCACTCAAGAAGCTCATGTCCGCGCCAAAGCTTGCGCTGGAAGAAGAAGTACTCGTGATAGAAAAAACGGGGCGCAATCAGCCAAAGCGGACCGAAGGTGCTGACGATGTGATCCGGATCATTCTTCGGATCATTCACATGGGCGTGGTGCTGCAAATGCACCCGGGTGAAGACCGGAAAGCTGAAGCCCAACAGCAACGCCGCCCCATGCCCCATGAAGGCATTCCAGAAGCGACTGGGGTGCGCCGCGTTGTGGCAAGCGTCGTGAATGACCGTCCCTTCGAGATGCAGGGCGAGAAAACCCGTGGCCAGAAGCACAGGCAGGGGCCAACCCCAGAGGAACCAGCCCGCGATGCTCAACGCCGCAAGGGCATATCCCCCGAGGAACAGACCCACCGTTGGGTTCCAGGGCGCCGGGGGATCGAGGTATTCCCGAGGCACTGCGCTGACGGAAGCACGCACCTCTTGGCGTCCAAGCTCTTGCAACTCAGATGGGGCCAAGGTTTGCGTCATTCCTACTGAATAAGGGCCAGCTTAGAAAAACCGACCTCTCGAACGGATGCCCACCGGGGGACTTGAACCCCCACGACCGAAGCCACTGGTACCTAAAACCAGCGCGTCTACCAATTCCGCCAGGTGGGCAGGCGACGACTGTAGAGAGCGGCCCAGAATGGGGTCAACGCCTCAATTCCGATGCTGGCCACCCTTGGCGGAACCCTTGCCCTGCTGGTGGGCCTGACGGTGATGCTGCTGCCGCTGCTCGCCACTGAGCTCAGTCGCCCCCGCGATGCCGCCTGGGGGGCTGTGGTTCTGCTGCTGGGGCTGACCCTGGTCACCAGCGCGGACCGGCTGACGGGCTCCCCGATGCTGGCCGTCCTCTGCGGAGGCCTACTCATTGCCCGCCTCGGCAGCGAGGTCCTGCAAAGCCGTTGGCGCATGCTCAGCCTCGAGGAACAGCAGCGCATCGCGTCCATCGAGCGCTGGCAAACCAGCCTGAGCGAACTCTTCAGCAGCAGCACCCAGGCCGCTTCGGTCCTGAACGAAACGGGTGGATCGCTCCTGAACGCTTTCAAAGGCGGGCCCAAACCGGGCAAGAGCAGCAAGCGCTGGGTTCGCGCTGAAACCGAGAACGCCGCTGAACCCCCTTCCGCTGTTGAGCCCACCATCGAACCCACTGTGGTGGCTTCCTTTGATGAGGTGGAGGAGCTGATCGAGGCCTCCAGCCCCCAAGCGGGATAATCGACCCTTGCTGCCCCAAGCGCTGTGACCGCCAGCACTGCTTCCGAGTCCTCCGCCAACGCCGGGCAGATTTCCTACAAGGACACCCTGAACCTGCTGAAAACGCCCTTCAACATGAGGGCCAATTCACAGGTGCGCGAGCCCGAGATCCAGGCGTTCTGGGCTGAGCAGCGGCTCTATGAGCGCCTGAGCGAAGAGAACACAGGTCCCTGCTTCACCCTCCACGACGGGCCGCCCTACGCCAACGGCGCCCTGCACGTCGGGCACGCGCTGAACAAGATCCTCAAGGACATCATTAATAAGACCGCCCTGCTGCAGGGCAAGCGGGCTCGCTTCGTCCCCGGTTGGGACTGCCACGGCCTACCGATTGAGCTGAAGGTGCTGCAGGGGCTCAAGAGCAGCGAGCGGGCTGAGCTCACCCCCGTCAGCCTGCGCAAGAAGGCCCATGCCTACGCCCTCGAGCAGGTGGAAGGCCAGAAGGCTGGTTTCCGCCGCTGGGGCATCTGGGCCGACTGGAATCAGCCCTACCTGACCCTGCAGAAGGACTACGAGGCCGCCCAGATCGGGGTGTTCGGAGCCATGGTGCTGGCCGGTCACATCTACCGGGGCCTCAAGCCGGTCCACTGGAGCCCCAGCTCCCGTACGGCCCTCGCTGAAGCCGAGCTCGAGTACCCCGACGGCCACAGCTCCCCCAGCGTGTTTGCCGCCTTCCCTGCTGTGGAACTCCCCAGCGAGCTGGCCGGCACCCTCGAGCAGGCGGGCCTGAGCCCCGCACAAGCCACGGCCAAAGGCGGCCTAGCTGTCGCCATCTGGACCACGACCCCCTGGACGCTGCCGGCCAACCTGGCGGTCTCCGTCAATGAACGGCTCGACTACGCCATCTGTGCCATTGAGGCCCAGGGCGACAACCCCGCACCAGCCGCCAGCCACCTGGTGGTGGCCGCCGAACTGCGGGAAAGCCTGGAAACCAGCCTGGGGCTGAGCCTCAAACCCCTGGTCAGCGTCAAAGGGAGTGCTCTTGAAGGCCTGCAATACCGCCATCCCCTGCTGGAGCGCACCAGTCCGGTCGTGATCGGCGGGGACTACATCACCACCGAAGCAGGCACCGGCCTGGTCCACACCGCCCCGGGCCATGGCGTCGACGACTTCAATACCGGCCGCAAGTACAAACTCCCGGTGCTCTGCCCGGTGGATGAGGCCGGAAACCTGACGGCAGAAGCCGGCCCCTTCGCCGGAACCAATGTCCTCAAGGACGCCAACCCAACGATCATCAGCGCCCTGGAAGAGACGGGCCTGCTGCTGAAGCAGGAGCGCTACGAGCACCGCTACCCCTACGACTGGCGCACGAAAAAGCCGACGATTTTCCGCGCCACCGAGCAGTGGTTCGCCTCGGTGGAGGGCTTCCGCCAGGCCGCCCTCGATGCCATTGCCCAGGTGGAGTGGCTGCCGGCCAGCGGCCGCAACCGCATCGAAGCGATGGTGAGCGAGCGGGGGGACTGGTGCATCAGCCGTCAGCGCACCTGGGGTGTGCCGATTCCCGTCTTCTATCACCGTGAAACCGGTGAGGTGCTGCTCAACGAAGCCACCCTCAGCCACATCCAAGGGCTGATTGCCGAGCACGGCGCCGATGTCTGGTGGGAGCGCGACGAAGCCGGGCTTCTACCTGAGACCTACGCCGCTGAAGCCAGCCAATGGCGCAAGGGCACCGACACGATGGATGTCTGGTTTGACTCCGGCTCCTCCTGGGCCGGCGTGCTCGGCGGCATCGAGGGCGCCAGCAGCCGCGCACCCCAACTGCACTACCCGGCTGATCTCTACCTCGAGGGCAGCGATCAACACCGCGGCTGGTTCCAAAGCAGCCTGCTCACCTCCGTTGCAGTCAACGGACACGCCCCCTACAAGCGGGTGCTCACCCACGGCTTCACCCTCGATGAGAAGGGCCGCAAGATGAGCAAATCCCTGGGGAACGTCGTCGATCCGGCGGTGCTGGTCTCGGGCGGCAAGAACCAGAAGCAGGAACCGCCCTACGGCGCCGATGTCCTTCGGCTCTGGGTGAGTTCCGTCGACTACTCCGCCGACGTCCCCCTGGGCCCCGGCATCGTCAAACAGCTGGCGGACGTCTACCGCAAGGTGCGCAACACGGCGCGCTACCTGCTGGGCAACCTCCACGACTTTGACCCCAGCAAAGACGCCGTTCCCTACGAAGAGCTACCGCTGTTGGATCAGTGGATGCTGCAGCGCACCGCGTCCTTGATTGACAGCGTCAGCGGCGACTTCGAGCGCTACGAGTTCTACCGCTTCTTCCAGGCCCTACAGAACTTCTGCGTCGTCGATCTCTCGAACGTCTACCTGGACATCGCCAAGGATCGCCTCTACGTCAGCGGCGCCAACGACTTCCGCCGCCGCAGCTGCCAAACGGTTCTGGCGCTGGTGGTGGAGCGGCTCGCCGGCTTGATCGCCCCAGTGCTGTGCCACATGGCGGAGGACATCTGGCAGAACTTGCCCTACTCCGTTGCCGAGACCTCAGTGTTTGAGCGGGGCTGGCCCACGGCACCCGAGCAATGGCGCAACAGTGCCCTTGAGCAACCGATGGCCCAGATCCTGGAGCTGCGCGCGCTGGTCAATCGGCAACTGGAAAGCTGCCGCAGCGCCGCCAAGCTGGGGGCCTCCTTGGAAGCGCAGGTTCAGCTGAGCCTCGGCGAAGGGAGCGAGACAACCCAGGCAGCCCTCACCTGGCTGGAGAACAGCGCCCACCCCAAGGTCGACAACCTGGCGGATTGGCTCCTGGTCTCGGCCTTGGAAATCGGCGGCTCAAACCCCGAAGCCGTGCTGGCCGAAGCCAGTGAGAACGGCATCACCGTCCAGATCCGCAAAGCGGCCGGTCAGAAGTGCGAGCGCTGCTGGCACTACGAGAGCGACATTGGCGAGCACGCTGCGCACCCGACCCTCTGCGGCCGCTGCGTCGAGGTTCTCTCTTAAAGCCAGGCGGATGGGTCGAGGTAAGTCTCGGCCCCGGAGGCGCGTGAGAGGCACTGCTCGGCCTGTGGGTTGAGCGGGCCCTGCAGCAGCTCGGCCTGCTCGATCCGGGCTGCCTCAGGCAGCAGGGGCTGATCAGGATCGAAATCCGTGGGGTGGGAGACGCTGCTGGAGAAGCCACGGAAGATCAGCAGCTCAAACGGCTCACATCCCTCACCCACCGGCAAAGCCCCCCGCAAACGCAAGACCCGATCAGCCCGGCTTCGGCTGATCTCCTCCAACTGCAGCAGCAGTTCAGCCACGCTGATCCCCATCGGCACGCCCTAGAAGCCGCCTGCGACCCGGCCCTGCTTGGGCAGGCGCACGATCAGCCATTGCAGAAGGCCAACGCCATAGGCCACGAGGGAGACGTAGCCGACAAAGGCAGCGATGGCCGCGGTCCAGCTGCCACCAAAGACGAAATCAAAGAAACCGGCGACTCCGCCATGGAGATCATCGGGGGCCTCGAGCCAAACCCTGCAGATCGGACGGGTCAATCCGCCACCAACGCAGTTGAGGGCCACGGCACTCAAGGCCGCACCAAGCAGGCCGAACACCGTGAGCCCCCAACGCCAGGCGCGCACCACAAAGGGCAAAGGGCGCCAGGGGGGCAAGTCCGCCAACTCCTCGTTGAGATCCACCCAGAACCAGACGCTGATCACCACCAGCAGCTGGGAGAGGACCGCCAGCAGATAACCCAGGGGACGGTTGTCCGTCAGCAGCAGCACCGTGATCAGCAGCAGGCTGGCGACCTTCCAATAGATCCCCATCAAGCGGGTGAGCGCCTGCTCCCGCTTCAATGCCGACCAAATCAGCAGCACCAGGGGCAACCCCAGGGCAAAAACCGCAGCCAAGCGGTAATCCAGCCAGACGAGGGTGCGATAGAGCAGCAGATCTGGCACTCAGCAACAGGCAGTCAGTGGTCATTATCCAGTGGCTGTAAGGTCCGCCGATGGCTTGGACCGCTCGCCTCTCTTCGTTGTTGCCCTGGCGACAAGCGCCGCAGCAGGCGCAGTGCACCACGGCACTGAGCTGCGAACCCGCCCTCGAAGCCGCCATCGCCGATCTGGCACAACAGCTCAGACAGGCCGGTCAAAGGGGTCCGGCGGACCTTGGTCTGGTCTTCTGCGCCAGCGCCTATGCCAGCGATCTGCAGCGGTTCATGCCCCTGCTGAAGCAGGCCATCGGAGCCCAGCACTGGCTGGGGTGCTGCGGCGGTGGCGTGGTCGGCACCAACACCGAGGGATTGGCCCAGGAGCTGGAACACCAGCCCGCCATCAGCGTGACCCTGCTCACCCTGCCCCAGACGCAGATCGAGCTCTTCAGCCTCAACAGCGATTCCTTGCCGGATCTCGACGGATCCCGGCAGAGCTGGATCGACTGGGCCGGGGTCGACCCCAACGGCGGGCATTCCATGCTTCTGCTCCTGGATCCCACCTGTACGGCGATCAACGACGTCATCAGCGGTTTGGACTTCGCCTACCCCGAGGCCCAAAAGATCGGAGGCATTGCCGGACAACACAGCGCCCAGCACGGCTCACTCTTGATCGGCGATGACGTCGTCGATGGTGCCATTGGCTGTTTGATCAAAGGGGACTGGCGCCTTGATCCGGTTGTCGCTCAGGGCTGCAAGCCGATCGGCCCAGTCTTTGAAATTGAGCAGGCCGAACGCAACGTGCTGCTGCGTCTCAGCCATGACGGGGAAGCCGACACGCCCGTGGCCTGCCTGCAAACAATCCTCAAGGGCCTCTCTCCAGAGGAGAAGGAGCTCGTGCGGCACTCGCTGTTTTTAGGGGTGGCCAAAACCAACTTCCAGCTGCCCAGCGATGGCGCCCCGGCATCAGGGCCAGCGGTCCTGGTCCGCAACCTGATCGGCGTCGACCCACGCACCGGTTCCGTGGCGGTGGCCGAGCGGCTGCGGGTGGGGCAGCAGGTGCAGTTTCAATTGCGGGACGCCGAGACCTCCAGACAGGAACAACAGCAACTCCTGGGGCAACAGCGAAGCCGTAACGCCGAGCCAATGGCCGCACTGCTCTTTGCCTGCCTAGGCCGCGGGGAGGGGCTCTACGGCTCCCCCAATGGCGATGTGGACGGATGCCGTCAACAATTCCCTGCTGTTCCCATCAGCGGTGCCTTCTGCAACGGCGAGATTGGCCCCGTCGCCGGTGCAACCCACCTGCATGGCTACACCGCCAGCTGGGGCTTTCTGGTGCCGAACACTCCCTGACTTCCGATGGTGCGCCAACACGTCAACCCGCTGAGCCGCTTCTTCCAGTTGCCGCTGGAGCTGCCCCCACCCCAGGAGCTGTTCAGCGATCCAGGCCAACCCGTGCACCTCGACATTGGCTGTGCCCGGGGCCGCTTTCTCCTGGCGCTGGCCCAGCAGCAACCCGAGCTCAACCACCTGGGGGTCGAGATCCGGCGCGCCCTGGTGGCCGCAGCGGAAGCGGACCGTCAGCAGCTCGGCCTTGGCAATCTGCACTACCTCTTCTGCAACGCCAACATCAGCGTTGAGGGTTGGCTGACGGCATTGGCTCCGGGTCAGTTGGATCTGGTCTCCATCCAATTCCCCGATCCCTGGTTCAAAAAAAGGCACCACAAGCGACGGGTCCTGCAGCCTGCGCTGCTGCTGGCCATCGCCGCGGCCCTGGAGCCGGGTAAGCGGCTCTTTATGCAGAGCGACATTTTGGACGTCATCGAACCGATGGTCGCCGTCACCGAAGCGAGCGGCTGCTTCAGCCGACCGGCAACTGACGCCCGCCCCTGGCGGGCAACCAACCCCCTGCCCGTGCCAACCGAGCGGGAGACCTACGTCCTCGAGCAAGGGCTACCGGTCTACCGAGTGCTCTATGAACGCAACGAAACGCCGTTGCCGAGCCTCCAAGAGCTGGAGCAACAGCTCGAAGCCGCCGATAATCCCGAGACATCAACCCACCCCTCGGCATGAGCGCAGGATCGGCGCCATCCACCCCCTGGCTGTTGCGTTGGCAGGGGATCTTGGGCGACGCCAGCGAGGGGCCCCTGGGATCACGGTTGAGCCTGATCGCCGGAAGCGTGCTCTGCGTGCTGCTGGCCGCAATGCCCTTCGTCACGCGGGCAGGCCTCAGCCTGCTGATCCTCGCGTCGGGATTGCTCTGGCTGGTCTGGTCGCTCTGCCTCCCCGCCGGTCGCATCGGCCGCATCAGCGGTTGGCTCCTGCTGATGCTCGGCATCGCCGTTCTGGCCACAGGGTTTTCACCGGTCACCCCAGCCGCGTTCAAAGGTCTGCTGAAGCTGATCAGCTATCTGGGGGTCTACGCCCTACTGCGGCAGCTGCTCGAGCAGGCGCCGCTCTGGTGGGATCGGCTCGTGGCAGCCCTCTTGGGGGGTGAGCTGCTCAGCAGCGTCCTCGCCATACGGCAGCTCTATGGCGACACCAGTGAGCTGGCCCGCTGGGCCGATCCCAACTCCGTCGCCGACGGAACGATCCGGGTCTACGGCCCCCTGGAGAACCCGAATCTGCTGGCGGGCTACCTGATCCCGATCCTGCCCATTGCCTTGATCGCTCTGCTGCGCTGGCGCTCATGGCCC
Organism: Vulcanococcus sp. DEBay_Sum29NL08_54; assembly: GCF_017859255.1. Classification (NCBI taxonomy): domain Bacteria; kingdom Bacillati; phylum Cyanobacteriota; class Cyanophyceae; order Synechococcales; family Synechococcaceae; genus Vulcanococcus; species Vulcanococcus sp. DEBay_Sum29NL08_54. The sequence continues at coordinate 17,535 of NZ_JAFMNJ010000024.1, read as the reverse complement.
CAACGCCTCTTTGCAGCCAGTGCCCTGCTCTTGGGCAGTAGCGCCCTCTTCCTCAGCTACAGCCGGGGCGGCTGGCTTGGGATGGTGGCAGCCCTCGGCGTTGCGGTCCTGCTGCTGGTGCTGCGGCAGACGCGCCATTGGCCGCCCCTCTGGCGCCGTCTCTTCCCCCTGCTGCTGATCGCGGTAGCCGTCTGCGTGCTGGTGGTCGCCGTGACGCAAATCGAGCCCCTACGGATCCGGGTGATGAGCCTCGCGGCAGGCCGCGGGGATAGCTCCAACAACTTCCGCATCAACGTCTGGCTCGCCGCCATCGAGATGATCCAGGAGCGGCCCTGGCTGGGGATCGGCCCCGGTAACAGCGCCTTCAACCTGATTTATCCCCTTTATCAACAGCCGAAGTTCAATGCCCTGAGCGCCTACTCGGTGCCGCTCGAGCTGCTGGTGGAAGGAGGCATCCCCAATCTCATCGCGGGGCTCGGTCTGCTCTTCGCCAGCCTTAGGGCTGGCCTGAGCCAACTCAAAGGCGAGTCCAGCTGGGCCCTGCCGGCCCTGGCCGCCGTGGCCGCCATCGCTGGCCTCTGCGTCCAGGGCGCGACCGACACGATCTTCTTCCGGCCCGAAGTGCAACTCACCGGCTGGTTCTGCCTGGCCACCTTGAGTGCCAGCAGCAACGATGGCTGAAGGGCAGCTGGTCGCTGGCTTTGATGCCGGACAAACCCACACCAGCTGCAAACTGGCTCGACTGACGAGCACGGGAGCGCTGATCCCCATCGCCCTGGGCCAGGGTCCGGGGGTTCGGCATCTGGCCGCACCGGGCGGTGAGGCCTGTTTCCAGGACGCTCTCCAAACGAGCCTGCACGATGGACTGATGCAGGCCGGGCTGGGCGGCGAGCAGCCCCTCGCCGCAGCCGGAGTGGGGGCCAGCGGCATTGAGAGGGGCAGCGCCGTCCAAAGCCAAGGGGAGGCCTTGGCGGCCGCCGCCCTAAAGCTTCCCCAGCCCGCTGTTCAAGTCAGCGGTGATGAGCACACCGCCCTGCTGGGCGCCCATGGCGAGGCCGCTGGCGTGCTCGTCATCAGTGGCACGGGCTGCATTGCACTAGGGCAAACGAGCTCCGGGCACTGGCATCGCACGGGTGGCTGGGGCTGGCTGCTGGATGGGGCGGGCTCGGCGATGGATCTGGGCCGGGACGGCTTAGCGATCAGCGTGCAGATGGCCGATGGACGGCTGAGCGAGACCTCCCTCAAGCACCAGCTCTGGCAAGCCCTCGGGGTCAGCACCCCGCAAGAGCTCAAGGCCGCCGTCGTCGCCGAAGGGTTTGGCGCGGCCGGCTTTGCCCGGCTCGCTCCCGTGGTGGACGCCTGCGCCGCAGGCGGCGATGACCACGCTCAACGCATCGTTGAACGTTCAGCGCTGGCCCTCAGCCAGATGGTGCGCACCATTGCCTCCACCCTCGAGCTGCAAGCTCCGCGGGTCTGTTGCAGCGGCGGCGCGCTCACACACTTGGGGACACTGCGCCGCGCCTTCGCCGCGGACCTCGAGCAACGCTGCCCCGGTGCCGCCTTGGTGGCCCCCAAGGGCGATGCCTGTGATGGCGCCCTGCAACTGGCCGTTCAGGCGGCGTTGAGGTGCTGATCGGCGAGTTCCGCCAACTGGCGACTCCAATGGTCGACATCAGCCTGCTCAGCCGCCTCCACCATCACCCGAAGCAACGGCTCGGTACCGCTGGCCCGCACCAACACACGCCCAGTACCGTCCATCGCCGCTTCCGCAGCCTGCACAGCCTCAAGCAGCGGTGCGCAGCTCTCCCACCCGGTGCGCTTGCTGCGATCCGGAACGGTGACATTCACCAGCTTCTGGGGATAGGGCTGGAAGCTGCCATCGAGCCAGTCGCTCAGGGAACCCCCCTGGGCCTGAATCAATCGCGCCACCTGCAGCGCCGTCAGCAGACCATCACCACTCATGCCGTGGCGGGCCGAGAGGATGTGACCGGACTGCTCGCCTCCCAAGGAGGCGCCGAGTTCCTCCATGGCGGCATGCACGTATTGATCGCCGACGGCGGTGCGCTCCAGCACGCCACCTCGCGCTTGCCACGCACGCTCGAAGCCCAGGTTGCTCATCACCGTCGCGACGATCCGGTTGTCCGGTAGGGCCCCCTCGGCCATCAAGGCCTGGCCCCAGAGGTAGAGGATCTGATCGCCATCGACGACCCGACCACGGCCATCGACCGCGAGCATCCGATCGGCATCGCCATCAAAGGCAAAACCCATGGCCGCCCCCTGGGCGATCACCTCCGCCTGGAGAGCCTCGAGATGGGTGCTGCCGCAGCCCTGGTTAATCCGGGTCCCATCGGGCTGGCCATGGAGCACCGTGACCTCAGCGCCCAACTCACGGAAGACGCGTTCACCGCAGCTGGTCGCCGAACCCCAGCAAAGATCCAGCACCACCTTGGCGCCATCCAACCGAGCTGAACCCACGCTCTCCAGCAGGCGCTGGCGGTAGTCGTTCAGCAGATCCGGGCGCTGCACAAGCCGTCCATTGGCGCTGAAGCCGCCCAGCACATCGCCGCTGCCATGCAGACCCGCTTCGATCTCGGCCTGCTGCTGCTTGGCCAGCTTCGCCCCGCAGGCTCCAAACACTTTGATGCCGTTGTCATGGGGCGGGTTATGGCTGGCCGACACCATCAGGCCGCCACTGGCTCCGAGCTGACGAATGGCGCCGGGAACGGCAGGCGTGGGACACAGGCCGATATCCAACACCTCACGGCCCGCTGCGGTCAGCCCAGCGGCCAAGGCGGCCACCAACATCGGTCCGCTGCTGCGGGAATCCATCCCCAACACGACCGGACCACCCGCGGGGAGGACCCGGCCGCACCAGTAGCCAACCTGAAGGGCCAGGGCGGGCGTGATCACCTGCCCAACCCGGCCGCGGATGCCATCGGTTCCAAAACTCGCCGTACCAGAAGGGAATGGCGCCCCAAGCGGAGACATGGCGAGCTGATGGGTCAAGGCTCGCGGCAGGTTACGCCTGGTTTGCGATGCAAGCGGGGCGCATCTCACCAAGAATGCGCAGAGTTATCCCACTGCTTTGGCCCAGCGCCCCCGTTCCGCTGAAGGACGCCAAAGCCTTCTTGGCACAGCACTGCTTGGTCTCTGCTGCCTGGGAACGGGCGTTGCCCTGGCCGCCGGGCGGCAGGTTCTGGTGCAGCTGGCTCCGCCCCTCACCCCCAACAGCAGCGCAGCCGAGCTGACCCGCAGCCGCAAACACAGCCTCGATCCAGACCGGCGCCGGGATGCGGCACTGCTGCTGAGTGCACAAGCCAAGAGCAGCCCTGAAGAGCGGCGCCATTGGCTCCAGGGCCAGGGCTGGGGCAACCACCGCAACAACAGAGTGCTGGCGGCGATCAGCCTCAAACGCGCAGCCCTCGCCGCCCAAGCGAGTGGGCGCCCCCAGGAAGCCCAAGCTCTCTGGGCAGAACTGCTGCGGCGCTTTCCGCAGGAACCCGCCAGTGCCGATGCCCTCTATGCCCTGGGCCGGCAGCAACCCAAGTTGCGGCTGACGCTGCTGGAGCGCTTTGCCGCCCACCCGGCGGCCCTGGCGGCAGCCCTCGAAGCAGGCGATGCCCTGCACCTCGCCCGCTGGGGTGCCCGCTGGCCCGGTGCCGAAGCGCTCCTGCTGCAAACCTGCGAGACCCGTGCCGCTGCGCTCAGCGCCGAAGACAAGCAGCTGCTCGCCGCGGGGCTCGCGCAACTGGGACGCAGCGAAGCAGCCCTGCGCTGCCTTGGGACTACCCCCGCCGGAGCAGAACTGCAGCTGCGCCTGGCTCAAACCCTGCTGCGGGGGAACCGCGCGCAACAAACGCAGGCCGAAGACTGGCTCTTGCGCCTCGCCCAGAGCGAAGGCCCGCAGGGTGCAGAGGCCGCACGCCTCTTGGCGCAATCTCCTGCAGCCGGCGCAGTGGAACGTCTCCAACAACTGCCACCAACCCTCCAGGACAGCGCCCCGGTGCAGGCCCGTCTCGCCGAAGCGGGACAGGTCGATCCGGCCACCGTGCTCAGCCGCTGGCCCAATGACCCAGCCAGCTGGGAACTCCAGTGGAGCGAGGCGCGCAAGGCCTTGCTGCAGCGGGACTGGCGCCAGGCCAGTGGCTGGCTCAGCCAACTGGAGAGCGCCAACCTGCCCGCACCTCTAGCGGCGCGCCAGTTGTTCTGGCGCGGCTGGAGTGCCCAGCAGCAGGGGGACCAGGCGAGCGCGGAGCAGTTCTGGCGGCAAACCCAACGGAGCCAACCCCTGGGCTACTACAGCTGGCGGGCCAGCGAACGCCTGGGACAGTCCCACCAGGAACTCAGCAGCACAGAGCCGCTTCAGCCCTGGGAACCCCTGGCCAGTGGTGACACACGCATCGATGCCCTTTGGCAGCGGGGGCAAGCACTGGAGGCCTGGGAAAGCTGGCGCACCAAGCAAGGGGGCAGGTCCCCCAGCCGACCTGAGGAGTTTCTGATCGAAGGTCGACTGCGCACGGCAATCGGCGATGACTGGACCGGACTCGGACAACTCGAGCGGGCCAGCTTTCGCCTGCCCCAGATCGGCTGCCGGGGACAACTCGAGCGGGAACGGCAGCTGCACCCCCGGCGTTTTGGCGCAGAACTGGGCGCCGCCAGTGAAGCGACGGGTGTCGATCTCGCCCTCTTGCTGGCGGTCGCCAAGCAGGAATCCCGCTTCAGCCCAAGTGTGCGCTCAGGGGCTGGAGCCAGTGGCCTGCTGCAACTGATGCCAGCCACCGCCAGCGAACTAGCGGGCGAACCCCTGGACCATCAGGCCCTGATCGATCCAGCCCGCAACGCAGCCCTGGGGGCGGCCTACCTCAAACAACTGCTCAGCAGCACCGGGGGCAACCTGTTCCAAACCATCGCCAGCTACAACGCTGGCCCCGGTGCCGTCGCCAGTTGGCTCAACTCTCGGGGCTTTGATCTGCAGCGCGAACCGGAGCTCTGGACCGAGGCCATCCCCTACCCCGAAACCCGGCTGTACACCAAAAAAGTGCTGGGCAACTACTGGAGTTACCGGCGGCTCGCAGAAAGCGCCGAGACCCTCTGCCGCTGATGCCGGCCCCTAAGCAAAGACGAACCCGAGATGGGCATAGAGGGAGCGGCCCACCAGGATTCCCGCCAGGACCCAACTGCAGAGCACAAAGGCTCCAAGCAGGGGCGCCGGTGCAATCCGAAGCCGGGTGAGATCAAGCCGGGCGAGCAAGACCGCCGAGGCCAAGACCAACACCTCAGAGAGCACCGCCAGGTGCAGGAGGTAAAGGCCCCCGGTGATCACCACCAGCAAGGTCACCACCAGGGTCAGCGCCTTACTGGCCGCCATCAACTGCGAGAGCTCCCGCAGAAGCAGATCGGGCATGGTGCAGAGCACCACCACCAGCAGCGCCTGCATGCACTGGAGCGGCCAGAACCAAGGGCCCGCGAACTCCTGCTGCACCGGCGTGCTGGCCTGGGTCAGCAACTGCGGAGACACATCAGCCCAGTGCAATCCCATGAAGGCGCTGACAGCAAACAGCACCAGCAACATCGGTGCCCGCAGCGGCAGGACCAGGAAGCGAAGAACAGCAGTCACAGGGCGCATGGACAGGCGCATCACTGGGCAGCGCCCACAGCTTGATCCAACACCAGGGCGATCGCTTCAAACGGACACGAGGGGATGCATTGCTCGCAGACCAGGCAGCGCTGCGCGTTGAACTCCAGTCGCCAGTGGGGAGCGGTGAAACTCAGGGCACCACTCGGGCAAACGCTGCTGCAGATGCCGCAGTCCACACAACGCTGGGGATCAATCGCGATCTCACCGGAGGCCCGGTTCAAGCCCAGACCTTGCCCCTCCAACCACTGCTCAGCGGCATCGAGATCATCGATGTCGCCGGAGAGCTCCACCACCATCGTTCCGCTCTGGTTCGGAGCGATCTGCGCCCGCAGGATCTTGGCGGCGATATCAAATTCGACCGCCAGGCGATAGGTGATCGGCTGATGCACCGCCTCCCGCGGGAAGTGAAGGGTGATGCGGCGTTTCAAGGGCGCAACTCAGCCACCGTCAGGGTATCGACGCGGAATGGGAACAGCCCTGGCAGATTGGCGCCAAGCATCAACACACCACCTGTGGACAGCAACACGGCAGCCCTGGGACGGCGCGAGCGCATGCTGCTGGCTGCAGTGGCCGCCCTTCTGGCCTTAGGGCTCTTCCTTCTGCGCGGCGGGCTCTCACCGGCGGCGCCCCTGGAGAAGCTGGCCCGCCAGTCGCTGGAGCCCGCCGTTGCCCTCAGCAATGGCCGGCCCAGCGTGGTCGAGTTCTACGCGGACTGGTGTGAGGCCTGCCAAGCCATGGCCCCAGCGATGGAGAAGGTCGAGAGCCAACACCACGATCAACTCGATGTGGTGCTGCTGAACGTCGACAACCCCCGCTGGCAACCGGAGGTGGATCGCTACGACGTCAACGGCATCCCGCAGCTGGAATTCTTCGATGCCAGTGGCACCCGCGTGGGCCGCGCCGTCGGCGCCCGCAGCCAAAGCGAATTGGAAGCCCTGACTGAAGCCTTGGTGGCAGGCACCCCCTTACCGGCCATGGCGGGCGTTGCCGAGACCAGCGTCCTGCCGCAAGCGGAGGCGACCACCATGGCAGGCCCCCGCAGCCACAGCTGAGTCCCCCAAAGCCCGTTACCCTGCAGCACCAGCTCCCCACGCCATCGCCCGCCCATGAAACGCTTTCGGGTTGAGCTGATTGCAGCGACCCCCAACCCCCAGCAGTGCGTCTATGCGGGGATGCACCAGGACTACAGCGAAGGGTTTGTGGCGGCCGATCGCGCCGAGTGGCCTGATGAGACCAAGGCCGGCGAGATCTGCGTCAAACGTCTCCTAGCTGGTGAGCGCGGTCACTACGGTCCGCTGGAGCACGCCCAGATCGTGCTGAACGTGGGCTGGTTCCCCCACTCCGTGATGCAGCAGGCCCGCACCCACCGGGTGGGCGTGAGCTTTGACGTCCAATCCATGCGCTACACCGGCGAGCGCATCTGCCGGGCCGCCAACGGCGAGCTGGAACTCGAAGAGGTCTTCTACCTCCGCCCCGAAGGGCAGTACAGCGATCGGCAAGGCAAGAAGTACACCTACAGCGCAGACGAGCGCGCCAAGGATCTCGCCCTCTGCCAAGCCGCGGCCGAGCGCTATCGCGACATGCTCGCGGCGGGGTTCGCCGAGGAGCATGCCCGGGGCATCCTTCCCTTCGATTACCGCCAGCACTTCGTGGTGAGCTTCTCGCTGCGGGCGTTCCTGCACTTCATGGACCTGCGCGCCAAGCTCGATGCCCAGGAGGAAATCCGGGTGCTCTGCGATCTGATGTGGCCCCACCTCCAGGCCTGGGCCCCAGAGATCGCGGCTTGGTACGAGAAGACCCGCCTGCACAAGGCGCGCCTGGCCCCTTAGGGCTCAGACCTTGGCCAAGGTGACCCGCTCGGGCTGGTGCTGGTACTTGCCAGCCCGGTCCTTGTAGGTCGTCTCGCAGGGATCGCCCTCGAAGAAGAGCAGCTGGCAAATGCCCTCGTTGGCATAGATGCGGCAGTCCGCGCCGGAGGAATTGCTGAACTCCAGGGTCAGGTGACCTTCCCAACTGGCCTCAGCTGGGGTGGTGTTGACGATGATCCCCAGGCGGGCATAGGTGCTCTTGCCCAGGCAAATCACGGTGATGTTGGGAGGGACGCACATCTTCTCGAGCGCCACACCCAGGCCATAGGAGTGGGCCGGGAGGATGAAGTACGAGCCGTCTTCGTCCTCATGCAGGGGCACCGGCTCCAGGTTGGCGGGGTTGAAGCGCTTGGGATTCATGATCGTTCCGGGGACGTGCCGGAAGATCAGGAACTCCTGCGGGGAGAGACGCAGGTCATAGCCGTAGGACGAGCAGCCAAAGCTGAGAACCGGCTTTTCGCTGTTCTCCGGATCGAGATGGCGAACCAGCTGCGGCTGAAAGGGCTCGAGCATGCCCAAGGCGGCCTGCTCGTTGATCCAACGGTCGTTTTTGAGCATCAGAAACCTCGGCGCAGCTGGGTGACCTGATCGGCCATGGCCAACAGAGCGGTGGGCATGGAGGGCCCCGTCAGGATCACATCCAGGTGGGACGGCCGCTGCTCCAGGGCTGAAACGACCTCCGCCTCGGACAAGTAGCCCAATTCGACGGCCAGGCCCAACTCATCGAGCACCAACTGATCCAGCTGACCGCTCAGCAGCTGCTCACGGGTGTACGCCCAGATCTCGCGCACAGCCTCGACATCGGCCTGGGAGGCCGGCACGGGCTCAGCCAGGCAACCCGCCACGGCTGGCCTCAGCCACTGAAGGCGGCCACAGAGCCACACACTGCGCTCCAGACCCTGATCGACCCCACCTTTGAGGAATTGGCTCACCAGAACGCGGCTGCCAAGTCCGGCGCTGCGCAGGGCCTGACTGAATACCCCACTGAAGCTGCCGCGGAAGGGAGCGGTGTGAACCTGGAGCTGCCCCTCCTGCTGGGCCGCCAGGCGCACGCTGCGAGCGGGGGCCGACGCCGGGACCACAGCCAATGGACGCAGGTGTCCAGCACGGGGCGTGGCTGCAATGCTGGCCGTCATCGAGTGCATGGCTGCCGCTTGGGATCCTGAATGTAGCGGCGTTAGGCCGTCCGGCAAGCAACAAGCACTACCTGTAGTGCAAACACCCGTACCATCGAGGCACTGAGCCAGCCCGCGATGAGCAGCACCCAACCCAGGCGGGACGGCCGCAGCGCAACGGACCTGCGCAGCACGCGCTTCGCTTGGGATCCGATGGGCTTCGCCCTGAGCTCCGTCACGGTGTACACGGGCAACACGGCTGTGATCTGCAGCGTTTGCTTAGAGGAGGGTGTTCCGAAGTGGCGTAAAGGCTCCGGCAAGGGCTGGCTGAGCGCTGACTACCGGCTGCTCCCCGCCAGCACCCCCAGCCGGCAGCCACGGGAGCTGATGAAGCTCTCCGGTCGCACCCAAGAAATCCAACGCCTCATCGCCCGCAGCCTCAGGGCCTGCCTGGATTTGGAGGCGCTGGGGGAGCGGACCCTGCAAATCGACTGTGACGTCCTTCAAGCCGATGCCGGCACCCGCACCGCCAGCATCACTGGAGCCTGGGCCGCCTTAGCCCTCGGCCTGCAACGCCTGGAGCAGCGCGGAGTGCTGGAACGATCGCCCCTGGTGGGGCAGGTGGCGGCGGTTTCCGTTGGCCTCGTGGATGGCGCCGCACTCCTCGATCTCGACTACAGCGAGGACAGCCGAGCAGAGGTCGATCTGAACGTGGTGATGAATCAAGAGCAACATTTGCTCGAAATTCAAGGCACTGCCGAGGGCGCACCCTTCAGTCGCCAACAGCTTTCCAGCCTGGTTGACCTAGCGGAAAGCGGCATCGATCAACTGATGCAGGCCCAGAAGCAGGCCTTGGCAGAGGCAGCAAATTAGTTTCAATGGCTACAGGGCGGCCCTGGACTGATCCGTAGGTTCCAGGCAACTCAGTCGCGCTGAAATGGTCGTGGCAACGCAAGGATTCAGCCGCTACTCCCCTAGCCCTACGACCGGTACGTCAGTGATCGCACCGATCGCGGGGAGTCCCCTGCCGCCCAATGCCACGCTGCTGGATGTCATCCGGGGCCTGAGCGGTAGCACCACCGAAATCGTTGAGCGCGGCAAAACAATCTTTTTCCCCGGCGACCCCGCCGAAAAGGTTTATCTGCTGAAACGGGGTGCGGTCCGGCTCTCCAGGGTCTACGAATCCGGCGAGGAAATCACCGTGGCACTGCTGCGGGAGAACAGCCTCTTCGGCGTGCTGTCTCTACTGACAGGCCAGCGTTCGGACCGCTTCTATCACTCGATTGCCTTTACCCGCGTCGAGCTGGTGACGGCTCCCGCCACCTCCGTCCGCAAGGCGATCGAACAAGACCCGGCGGTTGGTCTACTGCTTCTGCAGGGTCTCTCCTCTCGGATTCTTCAAACCGAGACCATGATCGAAACCCTCACCCACCGCGACATGTCCTCGCGACTGGTGAGCTTCCTGCTGGTGCTCTGCCGCGACTTTGGTGTACCCAGCAGCGAAGGAATCACGATCGACCTGCGCCTCTCCCACCAGGCCATCGCCGAAGCAATCGGATCGACCCGCGTCACGATCACCCGTCTCCTGGGCGACCTCCGCAACGACGGCCTAGTGCAAATCGACCGCAAAAAAATCACCGTCTTCGATCCGTTGGCCCTCGCCAAACGCTTCAGCTAAACGGCTGAACTGGTGGCCGATCCCAGCTGCGTTCCAAGCCACCGCAACCGATACTGATCGTCGTCGCCCAACGTCGTGTCCGGCTGGATCCTGATCCTGGCGTTGCTGATCCTCGGGGGAGTGCTCTCCACCCTGGGGGATCGCTTGGGATCCAAGGTCGGCAAGGCGCGGCTGAGCTTGTTCCGGTTGCGGCCCAAGAAGACCGCCGTGGTGATCACGGTGCTGACCGGCAGCTTGATCAGTGCCATCTCCCTTGGGCTGATGCTGCTCGTCAGTGATCGCTTGCGCACGGGGCTCTTCGAACTCGATCAGATCGAACAGCGCCTGCGGGACAGCCGCGATGCCCTGAGCTCAAGTCGCAAGGACCTGGCCCAAAGTCGGAGCGCCCTGCGCAGCGCAGAGAACGAGCGCAGCGAGGCCCAACGCCAACTCAAGGTGGTGGCCGAGCAGGCCAGCCGGCTGCAGAAGGAACTGGCTCCCCTGATGGAGCAACGCAAACAACTGGAGGCCGAGCGCGACCGCCTCAGCCGTGACATCGCCGCGAAGGATTCCGATCTCCAGCGCAACCGCACTGAGCTCGCCAAGCTCAACAGCAAGATCAAAAGCAGCAGCCAAGAGCTCGAGCGTCTCGAACGCAACCTGATTGCCCTACGTCAGGGTGATGTGGTGATCAGCAGTGGCCAAATCCTGGAGGTGGCCAAGGTGCGGATCGAGAAGCCCAGCCAGGCCCGAGACGTGATCCACGCCCTGCTGCAGCGCACGAATTTGAACGTCTACCAGCGCGTGCTGCCAGGCGAAACACCGAACCGTCAAATCCTGTTGGTACCGCGCAGCGACATCAGCAAATTGGAGACCACCCTCAGCAAACGCGGCGAGTGGGTCGTGAGTCTGATCTCAGCGGCCAATGTGCTCAAAGGGGAGCGTCAGGTCGTGGCATTCCCGGATGTCAGACCCAACAAACGGGTGGTGCGTAGTGGAGAACAACTGGCCACCACCGTGCTGGAGGCCGATGAGCGCTCCCCGGATCAGGTGCGTAGCCGTCTGAACCTGCTCCTGGCAGCAGCCTTTACCCGAGCGCAACGTCAAGGGGCCCTGGCCAACGGCCTGCAATTTGACCCAGCACGCCTCAATCAACTGGCTGAGGCCCTGGTCAACCGCCCCCTGGGCGAGACCGCCAAGCTCGAGGCCGTCTCCAGAGGCAACAGTGATCTGGCCGACCCGATTGCCGTGGACATTCGCTGGCAGCGCCCGCAATGACTTGGATCGGACTCGATCCCGGCCGCAGCAAATGCGGCTTGGTGCGCTCTGACCACAGCACAGGCCAGATCGAGGTTGCCGCCGTGCTCTCCCCGGAAGAGTGCTTCAAGCAGATTGCGATCTGGCGAGAACGTCCGGGTCTTGAGGGTGTTGTGCTCGGCGATGGCACGGGCAGCAAGCACTGGCAGCGGCAACTCAACGACCTGGGCCTGGCTATCCAGGTCATCCCTGAAGCGGGAACCACCCTGGCCGCACGAGCCCGCTACTGGCAGCTGGAGCCCCCCAGGGGCTGGCGGCGAATGCTCCCCGAGGGCCTGAGGTTGCCCCCACGGGACTACGACGATGTCGTGGCTCAACTCCTGCTGGAGCGCCATTGGAGAACGGAGCTCAAGCGGGAACCTGGCTTGGTCGTCTTGCGCCAGCTCGCTGCCTAAAACCTGGCCCGCACGCTGAAGGCGTAGTCCCCACCCGCCTCCAGCTGGTAGTCGGTTTTCAACAGGAAGCGCAGCAACGCGTCCTGGATCAAGGCCCGGCCCAGGGAGGGCTCCACCTGCAGCTCGCCGCGGTCAAAGAACCAGGCGAAGGTCCACTCGAACCCTCCAGCGCTGACCTCACCCTCCAGCACCCGCTGGCTAAAGCTTTGGCGCAGCACCCGCAATTGCGCCGTTGTCGTGGGGAGGCGACTCACGCGGACTCAGGCAGTGGGTTGCTCGACCAGCTTGGCGGCAGAGGGAGCAACAAAACCGTTGAGCCTGTTACCAGCCCGCTCAAACCCCAGGCGCTGAATCAGATCCAGACCAGCCAAGACCTCATCGATGACCTCCTCGAGCACCGGCTGTTCGGCGACGGCAAAGCGGCCGAGGACGTGGCCGACAGTGCGCTGCTTACGTTCCACAGGATTCAAGGCCGGAGCGCCAATTCCGATGCGCAAGCGGGGGAACTCTTGGCCACCGAGATGGGCAATGGTGCTGCGCAGACCGTTATGCCCGCCAGCACCGCCCGAGAGCCGCAGGCGCAAGCGACCGAGGGGGAGATCCATGTCGTCCACCAGGATCAGCATCTGGTTGGGCTCGAAGCCAAACCAATCGAGAGCAGCACGAATCGAACGACCGCTGTCGTTCATGTAGGTCTGAGGCATCAACAGACGCAGGCGTTCAGCACCCTGTCCCACCTCCGCGGCGAGGGCGTGGAGCTTGGACTGCTGCTTAAAGCTGCTGTTTTGACGCTTGGCCAGCTGCTCCAGCGCCATAAATCCGACGTTGTGGCGGGTTCCGGCGTACTTCTCGCCCGGGTTCCCTAAACCAACAACAAGACTCAAAGGAGCCATGGAGTCCTTCAACCGGCCGCTTGCTCGTCGTCGGCCTTGAGTTGAGGCTGGGGCTCTGAAGAAGCCTGGGTGACTTCCGCTTCCACCGTGTCGACCGCCTTTCGGAACTCCTGCTCGAATTCCTTCGAGGCGGACTGAAAACCCTTCAGGGTTTTTCCAAGGGTGCGACCCAATTCGGGTAAGCGCTTGGGACCGAACACCAAGAGACCCACGGCGGCAATCACCGCCATCTCAGGCAATCCGATCCCAAACACGTTCATCGGATCAGCCGATGCCGTTCCAGTTGACGGTGATGCCGTCGAGGATCAGGGACTTGTTGTACAGCTGGAGGATCACCAGCAGGAACACCAGGAACAGGGCCATGAACACGCCCATCACGGGGGTCGTGCCCCAGCCGGGCACAACCTTGCCGTACTCGGAGTTCAGGGGGCGAAGCAGATCTCCCAGGCGGGTGCGTTGAGCCATGTCGGGCTGTGCTCTCTGGCAAGGAGTAGGTCTCGTTACTGTAAGGGGCCTGGCCGCCTGAGCGGCTGGCCCCGTCGAGAGTTGTGATGGAAACCACCTCCCCAGCCATGTCCGTGGCACTGGCCGTCTTGGCTGTGCTGCTGGGCCTCACCGGCTTCGGGATCTACACCGCCTTTGGTCCTCCGTCGAAGCAGCTCAGCGACCCCTTTGACGACCACGACGACTAAACCAGCTCTAACGCGACGACCTGCCAGGGCTTGAGCACAAGAGCTCCGCTCTGCCAGGTCTCAGCATTCCCCCGGCGCCAACGCCGTGGCGAGCCCAGCGTCCAGCTCTGTCGCTGAGGGCTGAGGTTCTGCAGCCTCAGCGCCAGCTGCCCTGGGGTTGAGCCGGGCCTGCAGCTGAGCACGCGGATCTGGGGATTGGCTGGACCCATGCCCTCCATCAAGTCGATCGGAGCGAAGACCTCCGCCTGCTGGGCCGCCTTTTGGGCCGGGCGAATCCATAGCGGTTCTCGAAAACGCTGCGCCAAACGAGGCACCCCGGCCGACGCCCACCCGGCTGCACAAGGGACCAACGCGAGCCGAAGCCGTTGGTGTCCGTTATCGGCCGAGGGGTCAGGCCAGGTGGGTGCTCTAAGCAAGGAGACCCCCAGCTGATCGGGGGTGGCGGAGACGCCCTGGGGCCCATCCAGCAGCACCGCCAGACCACCCGCTCCAGCCTTCGCCTGACTGGCCAGCCAACTGATGGCCGTCACTTCCCAGCGCGCCTGCTCCCTAGCCGTCAGGGGCTGGGCCGGCCGCTCGAGAACCCCCGCAGAGGTATCCGCGGCATAGCGCTGAGCAACCTGCGCCAAGGGCAATTCCAGCCGCAACAGCTCATGGCGCTGGCGCCAATCGACCGTCAAAGCCAGCTCCAGATACGGCGAGGCGGCCCGCAGCTGAATGTCGAGTCGAAGCGTGCTTTGGCCGCAGCGGCCGCGCATGACAAAGCGGCAACAGAGCGGTCCCTGCTCAACCAGTTCCGGTGCTCCCTGCCAAGTCAAAGGCAGCGGCTGCTCGCGGTAGTCCGCCGCAATGTCCCAGGCATCCCAAAACTCGCCCTGATCGCTCCAACGGCGCCATTGCAAAGGGCCTGAGAGCTGGGGAACGCCGTCGGCCCCACAGAGCTGCTGAACACCGTCCGCCCCGATCTCGACGCGCACCAAGCCGTTGTCCAAGCGCCAGTGCCCAGCGCTCGCCTCGCACACAACCGGGTCTGTGATCGCTGCCGCGGCCTGCGGCAGCCCATCCGCGCGCTCAAGGGGAAGCGCCTGAACAGCCGAGGCCAAGGGGAGCTGAACCCATGTCCCACCGGCTGGACGCCCCTGACTGGGGAGCTGCTCCGGGGCCCCCTCGATGCACCAGGCGCCAGCGGGCAGGCGCAGGGTGACCCGCTCCGCAGGCTGGGGCTGGAGTTGCACCAGCCACCAAGGTTCAGCTCCGCCGCGCGCGGGGAGCAGGGCCTGCAGCCCGTGGTCGCGCTGACGGGCGGCCAGGCGCCGCGCTTGGCGCCACTGCGGTTCCGCCTGCTCAAACACCTCAGGGATTGAGGTGCCCGGAAGGATGTCGTGGAACTGCTGAAACAGCAGCGTTCGCCAGTCCGCACCGGGCTGCTCGCTGCCGCGGAGGTGCAGCAGGGCCTGCACCCAATCGAGCTCCCGAAGCAAGCGCTCGAGGGTGCGGTTATGGCGCTTTTGATCCGGGCGGGTGGTTGCACAGCCGCGGTGCAGTTCGAGATAGAGCTCGTCTCGCCAGACCGGCAATCGGCTCGCCAGGGGCTCCAGTCCCTCGAGATAACTGCGCAGGGTTCCGTGCTGCTGGGGGCAGGCCACGGGCTGCTGCTGCCAGAGGGCCAGCTGCTCCAGCATCTCGGCGGTTGGGCCACCGCCGTGGTCGCCAACCCCCGGGAGCCATAGGGCCTGATCCACGCCCGTCGCCGCCTGCCACTGCTGGCGGTAGGTCTCCATCCCCTGGGGATCGCCGCCCGTACCGATGGGAGCCGTCGCCAGGGCCAACAGCTCCGAGCCATCGGCGCTGCGCCAGCGAAACAGGCGATGGGGGAAAGGGTTGCTGCTGTTCCAGGCCAACTTGTGGGTGCAGAACCAACGCACTCCGCTCAGCTGGGCGATGGCAGGAAGCCCAGCTGCGAAGCCAAAACTGTCGGGCAACCAACAGAGCTCGTGCGTCCACTGGGGGAAGCGGCTGCGGCTGTAGGCCTGCCCCTCCTCGAACTGCCGCAGCAGCGAGGGGACCCCAACCAAGACGCAATCGGTTTCCACCCAGGGGCCATTGACCGGCTCAAAACGGCCCTGCGCGGCGGCCACTTGCAGGCGGGCAAAGAGCGCCGGACGGTGCTGCTCCATCCAGGCGTAGAGCGCCGGGGTGGAGTGGGCGAAGTGGAGCTCGGGAAAACGCTCCATCAACGTCAGGGCCGAATCGAAGGTGCGAATCGCCGCCTGCCAGGTATCCGCCACCGGCCAGAGCCAGGCCAAATCCAAATGGGCGTGGCCCAAGAGATGGAAACCGCCAGGGGGGCGAGCCTGGGCCATCCGCGCCAACAGGTTGGGAAGGGCTCCCTTCTCGAGCTCTGGCTGCAACGCAGCCAAGGCATCCCCAGAGAGACGCGAGGCGCCCAGAGACAGAGCTTCGGCCGCCAGCACCCCAGCAGGGTCAGCGGGATCCGTCGGCTCCTGCTCGAGCCGGCTGTGAATCAAGGCCCCGTCGTCATGCAGCGGGGAGCGCAGCCGCAGCTCCAGCTGCAACGGCTGGCCTTCCCACCAAGGGGACGGCAGGGCCCAGCGGCAGGCGCTGTCGAACAGGTCGCCCTGGTGCACCAAGGCCCCATCGGCCCAGAGCTCCACGGCATCGGCCCACCAACAGAGGGCCAGACGGGCACGCCGATCACCGCGCTGAGCCACTTGCCAGGACTCAGGGCAGACCAGCTGCAGGCGCAGGCTGATCCATCGCCCGCCGCGCGGCCAGCTCAGCAATCCACGTTGATGCCAGTCGGGGCGGTGGCATGCACCCCAGGGGTCATCCAGGGCCAAAACGCTGTCTCCGTCTGGCGCCTGCACGCTCCAGAGCGGCAGCAGGTCCCAACGGGTTTGTGCCTGAAACGTTTCAATCCAGGAGCGAACAGCGCCCTCTGGCCCCTCTGACATCGGTCAACGCGTTCACGACCCATAGGATGATGCGGCTGCCGCCGGCTCGTTCAGGGCCCATTTGGCGCTTGTCACTCCCTGTCACCCGCCGGACAGACCCATGCTTGCCCTCAAGATCTCGGTTTACTCGGTCGTTTTCTTCTTTATCGGGATCTTCGTTTTCGGCTTTCTGGCCAGCGATCCCAGCCGTACGCCGAGCCGCAAAGACCTGGAGGAGTGATCCCCAGGCTGGCTGAGGTGGGCTGAGCAACCGGCACCACCTCGCCCTTTTTGACCAGTTGGCCGTGGCAAGATCGCGGCCTTACGCGACCCCTTGGTGACTCAGCTCCGGAAGAGACTGATCCGAGGGGTTTCTGCATGTTCCATTGCGGCCACCAGCCTGGTCCCTCTGGGTGCTGCCTGGGCGGCAGAGCCTGCAGCGGTCACCCCTGTTTCAGTGCTCACCCAGGCCAGCGCTGATCAGTCCCCACCTGTGGTGATCAAGCTGCTCGCCAACGAGCAGGGCTTTGATCAACGCATTAACCGTTTCGTCGCGCGAGGCGATGTCCAAATTGACCTGGCCGGGGGCCGGGTTCTGGCGGATCGGCTGGAATACGAGACCGCAACGCGCACCCTGCTGCTGAGCGGGCGCGTTCGCTTCCAGCGCGGTGAGCAGTACTTCCAGGCCAACAGCCTGCGCTACAGCCTGATCGAGAACAGCGGCGATGCCGATGCGGTCTACGGCGTCCTTGATTTCGACACCAGTGAGGTCGACTTCGATCTCAAGGCCTACCCCTCCGTCGCTCTGCCCTCGCTGAGCTACTGGCCGACTTGGAGTGCTTATGAGAAGGCGACGTTTTCAACCAATCCCCCCCGACTACTCCGAAAAGACCTCAAAGGACAGGTTCTGGTTGACGTCAGCTGGGCCAATCAAGCCAATACAGCTGAGCTAGCCCTTGCAGCAGACCCCCTGCGAACGCAAACCGACCCAGTTGCGCTCAAGGGT